>NZ_JADBVE010000254.1:0-44923 GCF_020245285.1 Microcystis sp. M31BS1 | reverse complement strand
GAAAGTCCTTGACTTGTTTCAGTTTTTCTATTAAGCTCAACATATATTTGAAAGGTTGGCGGTCACTTCTCATTTTACCTGATAGTGATCGCTTTTACTTTTGATATTCTGATGGGAGAATGAAACAGCCCTACCCTTAATAAGGGGGGCATCTGATAATTTTTAACGCCTACCTACTTAAATGATCGGAAAATTAGCGATAACTAAAGATTTTTTGCAATCTGCTTGGGAGGATCGCTTACAATAAACAAAAGCTAAGTCATTATAATTTGATCATCATGTCAGTTTTAATAGCGATCGGTGTACTTGCCCTATTAATTGTCGTTCACGAATTGGGTCATTTTGCCGCTGCTCGTTGGCAATCTATCCATGTTAATCGCTTTTCCATCGGTTTTGGTCCAGCTTTAGCTAAATATCAAGGTAAAGAAACGGAATACGCCCTCCGCGCCATTCCTTTAGGGGGTTACGTTGGTTTTCCCGATGACGATCCCGATAGTCAAATTCCCAATAACGATCCTGATTTATTACGCAATCGTCCTGTTTTCGATCGAGCTATCGTCATTAGTGCCGGGGTAATTGCTAATTTAATTTTTGCCTATTTTTTGCTTGTTACCCAAGTCGCTACGGTGGGGTTTCCCCAAATTAACTATCAAGAAGGGGTAATTATTCCTGAAGTTTTCACTGCTGAAAATTCCGTCGCTAAACAAGCGGGAATGCAAGCGGGGGATATTGTTCTCGCTATCAATGATCAGCCCCTTGGTGCTTCTCAAAATGCCATTATTGACTTCCGTGACATTATTCAATCTTCCCCCGATCAACCCCTAAAATTAACCATCAAACGCCCGACAGAAACGATCAATTTAATCGTTACTCCTGAATTGGGAAGTGATGGTCAGGGTAAAATTGGGGTTAGATTGGCTCCTAACGGTGAAGAAACTCGCCTGAAAGCCGATAATTTTGGGCAAGCTTTTAGCTTAGGTGCGGGTGAATTTCAGCGATTAACCCTATTAACCGTTCAAGGTTTTGGGCAGTTAGTTAGTAACTTCAAAGACAGTGTTCAACAGGTAGCAGGACCGGTGAAAATTGTCGAATATGGAGCGGCAATCGCTCGTAATGATGCGGGTAATCTTTTTCAATTTGCCGCCCTAATTAGTATTAACTTAGCGGTAATTAATATTCTGCCTTTACCTGCTCTTGATGGCGGTCAATTAGTATTTTTATTAATCGAGGCTTTGGTAGGTAAACCTCTCCCAACTAAACTGCAAGATAACATCATGCAAACAGGTCTAGTTTTACTCTTAGGATTAGGAGTTTTCTTAATCGTGCGCGACACGGCTAACCTAGCAGTTTTTCAGGATTTATTCCAGTGATGGCCCCGCGAAAAAAAACTAAGCTTCAACTGCGCGCCCTAGAGATTTTAAGCAACTTAAAGCGATTATATCCAGAGGCAACCTGTAGCTTAAATTATCAAACTCCCGTGCAGTTATTGGTGGCAGTGATTCTCTCGGCACAATGCACTGATGAGCGGGTAAATAAGGTGACTCCTGCTTTATTCGCCCGTTTTCCCGATGCTAAATCCTTAGCTTTTGCCGAGCGAGAGGAGTTAGAAACCCTGATTCGTTCCACGGGATTCTATCGCAATAAAGCTAAAAATATTCAGGGTGCTTGTCAAAAAATCCTCAAGGATTTTCAAGGAGAAGTACCCAAGACAATGGCGGAATTATTAACTTTACCCGGGGTAGCTAGAAAAACGGCTAATGTGGTACTTGCTCACGCTTACGCGATTATTGAGGGGGTGACAGTAGATACCCACGTTAAGCGCTTAAGTAATCGTTTGGGTTTAACTACTAATAACGATCCGGTGAAAATTGAACGGGATTTAATGGCTTTACTGCCTCAACCGGATTGGGAAACTTTTTCTATTAGTATTATTTACCACGGCCGGGCGGTTTGTAAAGCAAGAAATCCCGCTTGTTTTTCCTGTCAATTAGCCTCTCTTTGTCCCGCAGCAAACAGTAAACAGTAAACAGTAAACAGTAAACTCACACCTGATAACTGGTAACTGAATCACTGATAACTGATCTGGTGGCTATCTCAATGGAGCGAGATGAATCGCCACCAGAATAAAACTAACGCGGTAGGGTTTCCACTTTTGGGGAGTTTTTTTGGTTCTCGACGTATTTTTTTAGTTGTTCGACGGTAACGCCGCCACAACTAGCCACGAAATAAGCTCCCGTCCAAAAATAGGGTTTATTGTCGAAATACTTTGCCGCCAAATCCGGAAATTCCTTTCTAATTAAGCGACTACTAACTGTTTTAAGGTTAGCGATTAGTTTGGATAAAGCGATGTCAGGCTTGTCATCGATAATCCGGTGAACGTGATCCGATTCACCGTTGAAATCAAGCAATGCGCTTTCCCATTTTGTGAGCGTTGATACAAAGATTTCTTTCAGTCGGGCTAAGATTTCATCGTTAATAGCAATGGTCGGTATTTGATGACGAATACAACGTGGGCGGTAAGTCTATAAACAGAACGAAATCCATGATTGTAATCAGTTGACATATTAGGCAGTAAGTGTTATAATCTAGCTATACATCACGAAACTAACGACAGTGATAACGCTTACCTACCAGTACAAACTAAAGGTAAACAGGCAACAGGAACGGGAGATCGTCCACATTCTTGATGTTTGTAAGAGCGTTTATAATTACGCGCTCTCGGAACGGAAAGATTGGTTAAACTCTCGAAAGTGTCTTGCGGATCGTTGTTCGTTAGTTTCCGAGTACATAATTCCTGCGGATGAACCCTATCCTAATTACTTCGTTCAAGCCAAAAATCTAACGGAAGCTAAAAAAGTTTACCCGATATTAAAGACGGTTAACGCTCAAGTCTTACAGCAAGTCTTAAAAACTTTAGATAAAGCGTTTGACCAGATGAAATCGAAAGGCTTCGGCTTTCCTAGATTCAAGAAAAAGATGCGAAGTTTTGTTTTCCCCGCGCTGTCAAAAAACTTTCTAGGGGATGGATGTTTGAATTTTCCACAATTGGGAAAAATTCGGATTAGGAAATCCAGAAAGTACCCGTCTGGGTTCGAGCCTAAACAAGCTCGAATTATCCAAAAAGCGTCGGGATTTTACGTTTCGGTTTCCTTCCAATCTACGGAATTAGTTCCCGATATGACATTTGGGAAAACCTGTTTAGGAATCGACGCGGGGATTGAGAGTTTTGTCGCTACTTCACGAGGAGATTTAATCAAAGCCCCTCGATTTTTGTTGAAAGTACAGAGTAAGCTTAAATTGCTACAAAGACGCTTGAAACGGAAAACTAAAGGCTCTAGCAATTGGTTAAAACTTCAGGAGAAGATAGCAAGATTACACGAAAAAGTGTCTAATACTCGTAGAGATTGGCACTTTAAACTAGCTCATTACCTTTGTGATCTTGCTGATAATATCTTTGTCGAAGATATTAACTTCGTTTCCTGGTCTAGAGGGATCGTTAGAAAACAATCTCTGGATTCAGGCATCGGTAGTTTTATTAATGAGATACTACCGTTTGTTATTTGGAAACGGGGAAAATATTATCTTAAGGTTGATAAAAACGGAACTTCGCAAGAGTGTCCTAATTGTGGCGCGATTACCGGCAAAAAAGCGTTATCAGAAAGAGTTCACCGGTGTGATTCTTGCGGCCACATTGAACCGAGAGACACGGCATCAGCAAAGGTAATCGAGAACCGGGGAAAAAACGCGGTCGGACTGACCGTGTTAGAAAACGCTCGCGGAGGCGATTTGACGGGGATCGACCGGTTAAACCAAGTCGATCTAGTTAAAAGCCTAAGAACCGAGAATCCCCCGCTACACCGCGCGAGCGGTTAGCGGGGGAGAGTCAAAATGGGAAAAAATAACTCATCCATCAATCTTATGAGTCAAGGATCACGGCAAGAAATAAAAACCCAAGCAATAATCCTCGCTACCTTTGTGGCGATTTTTTGGCTGTTAGAGATTTTAGATCAATTTGTTTTTCGGGGCAGTTTAGACAATTTCGGGATTATTCCCCATCAAGTCATCGGATTGCGGGGTATTCTCTTTGCACCTTTCCTACACGGTAACTTTCCCCATCTTATTGCTAATACGGTTCCTTTCCTGATTCTCGGTTGGTTGGTGATGTTACAGGAAACCAGCGACTTTTTTATTGTGACTGGGTTGACTATGCTGGTGGGGGGGTTAGGAGTCTGGTTATTTGCTGCTCCGGGATCCATCCATATCGGGGCAAGTATCTTGATTTTTGGCTATTTAGGTTTTTTATTACTGCGGGGCTATTTCCAAAGAAATATTCCTTCTATACTCTTGTCAATTCTAGTCTTTTTACTCTACGGTGGCACAATTTGGGGCGTTTTGCCTTCCCGTCCGGGGATTTCTTGGCAAGGACATTTATTTGGTTTCCTAGGCGGGGTTTTAGCCGCCAAATTAATCGCCACCGAAAAGAAACATTATTCCTAAATGGGGGAACCTTCTATCTCGCTACATACTTCGTAAAAATCGGTGACAGGAGGTTTCGCAAACAGAGGAGCCATGGATTTCAGCAATAATTCGTGGGCTTCGCTTTTATTTGCCTCCATATCATCGATTTTATCCCAGATGATCACGGCAATTCCTTCATCGGTTCCGGGTTTTTGCAACAGAAAAGCTCCCTGGAATCCCGTGGAATAGGTGGAAACGGCTTTTTCGTAGAGTTTTTGGGCTTCGGAAAAACACCCCGGTTTAAATTCACCAATAGCCACATAGGCATATTTATGTTTGAGAAAATCGAGAAATTCTGGCATGGCAATGAGGGGAAATGGAATAAATCTTTCTTTCTACTCCTATTAAAACTTAGATCGATCGCCCCCTCCGCCCCATCGACATATTTTTTTAACTAAGCTTCCCCAATTGTCTCTTTTTTTGTTAGCTTATATGTAGTCGTTATGAGTTTGTATAAGTTCTATGATCAAAATTGTTGGTATTAATGGCAGTTTACGCCCAGGATCCTATAGTGCGATGGCGTTAGAAGTTGCTATCAGTCGAGTACAGGCGTTAGGAGTAGAAACGGAGATAATTGACCTGAGAAAACTCTCTTTACCCTTCTGTAACGGGGGAGATGACTATTCTGACTATCCCGATGTGGCCAAAATGCAGCAAACGGTTAAATCGGCAGCGGGATTAATTTTGGCGACACCGGAGTATCATGGCAGTGTCAGTGGTGTGATGAAGAATGCCCTAGATTTAATGAGTTTTGAGGAGTTATCGGGAAAGGTTGCTGGATTAATCAGTGTTTTAGGCGGCCAATCCAATAGTAACGCCCTAAATGACTTAAGAATCATTCTCCGTTGGGTTCATGCTTGGGTAATTCCCGAACAAATTAGCTTAGGACAAGCGTGGAAAGTCTTCAACGAAGACGGAAAAATCCTTGACGAGAAGCTTTCCCAACGTTTTGACGCTTTTGCGCGAAGTTTAGTCGATAATACCCGTAAACTCAACGGGATCTAGTAATATCGATGGTGATTTTACCGGTGAAATGGGGAATTGGGGCGGCAGGTTTCGATAATTGTACTCTTACCTGTCGCACTCGATCGAGTTTTAGGATATCCTCAGCGATGACTGTGGCCAATTTTTCCACTAGGGCAAATTTGCTGGTTTCAATCTGGTGTTTGACAATTTTGATCGCCTGTCGATAATCTAGGGTATCTTCAATCGCGTCACTTTTGCCAGCAATGCTGATGTCAACTTCTAGGGATAAATCCACCTCAAACCATTGACCTAAAACCTGTTCTTCGGCCAGATATCCTGTGTAACCGTAGGCCCGAATTCCTGTAACGTGAATAGTATCCATAGATAGTTAAATTAAAAAACTGGCAGCGTTGGTCACAAAGATGAAGTGTAACCTAATTTGGTATCGACGACCCACTCCCCAAAATGAAAACTTCCTACCCGACCATTAGGATAACTGCTAAGTACCTAGGCAAAATTATTTACACATGACGATCATTGCCCCGTAAGGGTTTTAGCTCGATCGGGCAGGTAATTAATTTTGCATGACTACTTATAAATTATAGTTTAGACGGCTCTTACCTGTTCGGTGTAATCTTTGGAGCGTAGTTGACGGAAACCTTGAAAAGCCAGTTGTCTCAAGTTCAGAGGTAAATAGGAAAGCAGTAAACCCAGTCTAGCCCGTCGGGATTTTCCTGACAATTGCGAGGCTTTTTCTATTAAAACTCGCCCGGCTTCGTTTTCTCCCTTTTCAATTAATTTTATTCCCAAAGATTCCTGTAAAAAAGCCGTTTTTTTTACTCTTTCTTCTTCTAATTTTACATCATTAAAGTGATAACTTTCTGTACAAAACAGTTTTGCTTGCAAAAAGTGAACCGCTTGTTTTAAGCTAGTTTGACCGCCATGGAAACGATATTCCATTAATAATTCTGGCAGAAAATAAGCTTGTTTTCCCGCTAAAGCTAAACGCACTAATAAATCAAAATCTTCACAACCATCCGCTTGAGAGCGCATATAATCCACATCGACTAAAGATTGATAACGAAAAAGAGTCGAACCCACCTGTAAACTTTGATAGGAAAAAGTTTGTCTTTGTAAATCAGGAATAATCCCTTGTTGTAATCTGTCTTTGCCCCATTTCGCTGAATTTTCTTGGGTGGCAGCTGTAACTTTTTGTCCAAATTTATCAATAATCCAGTGATCAGTACAGACAAAATCAACGTTTTTTTCTTGCTCTAAAATAGGTACAGTTTTCGCTAAAAATTCAGGAGTTAGTCCATCATCATCATCGAATTTAATAAAATATTCTCCCCGAGCAGCCGTAAAACCTGATCGCATATTTAAACTTCTACCAAGATTTTGGGGATGACGCAGATAAATTATTCTCGAATCCTGAAATGCTGCCACCACTTCTGGGGTATGATCAGAAGAACCATCATCACAAACAATTAACTCAAAATCTTCATAAGTCTGCCGCAAGACAGTATTAATCGAATAGGTGAGATAATCGGCGCGGTTATAGGTGGGAATACAAATAGTTACTTTCGGCATAATATTTTCAGTTATCAGTAATCAGTTATCAGTTATCAGTGGAGAGTGTTATAGCAGTTATCTTCATGGTGAGATAGGAAGTTTTCCTTTTGGGGAGTCGGTCGTCAATACCAAATTAGGTTATACTTCATCTTTACGAGAAACTCTATAAGTAAAAAGCAATCTCCTGTCTCCTGTGTCCTGTCTCGGAGTCTCCTCAAGCATTTTTACATTTTTGCAAAGGAATGTTAAGTTTTAGGGTATTGAATGAGTAACCTTGATAGCCATGGCTCCTAAAATAGCAGGGATTATCTGTACCCACAACCGCGATCACTACCTAGCAGCAGCGATCGATAGTCTTTTAGCGCAAACCTGCCCAGATTGTGAGATTTTAGTGGTTGATAACGCATCTACCGATAAAACCCGTCAAGTGGCCCAGTCACGTCTGGGAGATGGGCGGCTAAAATACGTTTACGAACCTATTTTAGGGCTATCTACCGCCAGAAATCGCGGGGCGAAGGAAACTAGAGCGCCGATTTTAGCCTATTTGGATGACGATGCGATCGCTAGTCGTCAATGGTTGCAAATTCTGTTAAATGCCTACGAAAATAACGAAAAACTGGCAGTAGCGGGGGGAAAAGTCACCTTAATTTGGCCGCAAGGCTACAGTCAACCCAATTGGTTATCCGATCAGTTAGCAGCGGGTTTAGGGGCTTTCGATTTGGGCGACAATGTGGTATATATCAGCCAAGCGAATTTAACTCCGCGAGGGGTTAATTACTCAATTCGGCGAGATTTCTTGGAGAAGATTGGCGGTTTTGACCCTAATTTGGGAAGAATTGGCAAAAAACTTCTATCTAACGAGGAATTATACACTACAGAACTGGCACTGGCCCAGGGATGGCAAGTGGGCTATTTTCCCGCAGCACTGGTGGAACACAATGTTGCCCCAGAAAGAATCAATCGTCAATGGTTTATGCGTCGCAGTTGGTGGCAAGGCATCAGCGAACACTACCGGGAAGAAGTGGCAGGAAGAACGGGATTGGCTCAATTTAGGCGAGGAGGTGAGCGTTTGGTGAGAGGATTGGTTAAATCTGTCAAATTTATCAATGATCCTGCTAAAAGCTTTGATAATCTTCTCTATGCCTATGGACAAATCGGTTATTTAAGCGAAGCCGCCAAGGCGATGTTAAACCCTCAAAAGTAAATTTTTGTAAATAAATGAGTAAAAAAGCGTTAATTTGTGGTATATCGGGGCAGGATGGAGCCTACCTAGCCGAATTACTGTTAAAAGCAGGCTATACAGTTTGTGGCACCTCCCGGGATGCCCAAATGTCATCTTTTAGTAACCTGAAACGTTTGGGAATCAAGGAACAGGTAAAACTAGAATCGATGGCACTGAACGACTTTCGCAGTGTCCTACAGGTCTTAATTAAAATTCAGCCGGATGAGGTCTATAATTTGGCTGGACAAAGTTCTGTGGGTTTATCTTTTGAGCAGCCAGTGGAAACCTTAGAAAGTATTGCCACGGGAACCTTAAATCTCTTAGAAGCAATTCGATTTACTGGAGCAAAAATTAAATTATATAATGCCGGATCGAGTGAATGTTTCGGGGATATCGGCGATAATTCTGCCGACGAAAATACCCCTTTTCGTCCTCGCAGTCCCTACGCTGTGGCTAAATCGGCGGCTTTTTGGGAAGTGGCTAATTATCGAGAAGCCTACGGAATTTTTGCCTGTTCAGGCATACTTTTCAATCATGAATCTCCCCTGCGTCCCGAGCGCTTTGTCACCCAAAAAATTATCGCTGCCGTGGCTAGAATTGCCCAGGGAAGTCCTGAAACTTTGCAACTAGGAAATATGGATATTCAAAGGGATTGGGGTTGGGCGCCGGAGTACGTTGAAGCGATGTATTTAATGCTGCAACAGGAGCAACCCGATGATTACGTCATTGCCACGGGAGAAAGTTCAAAACTAGAGGATTTTGTCGCCACAGCTTTTGCTACTGTGGGCTTAAATTGGCCAGATCATGTAATTTCCGATCGAAGTTTATTAAGACCAACAGATTTAGCCATTAGTCGTGGCAATCCCAACAAAGCTAAGGAAAAATTAGGTTGGCAAGCACAATACAAAATGACCGATATTGTCCGCATGATGGTAGAAAATCGTTTAGAAAAATAGCTATGAATATCTTAATGATTAGTTCCACCTTTCCCTATCCACCTAGCAAAGGAGGAACTCAGGGCAGAACTTTTAATTTACTCAAGCATCTCAGCAAAAATCATGATATTACTCTCATCGTTCAGCGTACTGCTGATGTCGGAGATGAGGAGGTAGAAAAGTTAGGTAACTTTGTTAGTAAATTGGTAGTTTTTCCCCGTCCTCGAGATGCCACAACTGGAATAATTGCTAAACTGCAAAGATTAGCTCAATTCCTGCAAACGGGAACCCCTCCCAATGTACTTTTTGGCTATTCTCAAGAGATGCAGAACTGGATAGATAGGGCAGTTAAGAGTCAAAAATTCTCAGTAATTACCAGCGAACATAGTGTTAATGAAATTTATATTCGTTCCGAATGGCAAAGGCAAATTAGGACAGTAATTGATGTGCATAGTTCCCTCTATCAAACCTGCAAAAGTCAATTAGAAATTGGGGTTTCTAGTCAAAAATTACGGGATCGTCTCTACCTTCCTCTCCTGCGTCGCTACGAACAAAAAACTGTGCAGAAATTCTCAAAAATTGTCGTCACCACCGATGAGGATCAAAAACAAATGGAAGAATTTGCCCCCAATGGAGAGATTTATTTAATTCCTAATGCAGTAGATTTAGATTTGTTTCCCTATCGTTCCCAGGATGCTGCGGGACATAATTTAGTGTTTATCGGTGGTTTAGATTATTGGGTTAATATCGATGCGGCCTGTTTTTTAGCTAGAGAAATTTTACCTCGTATTCAACTTACTTACCCCGATACTACTTTAACTCTAGTCGGTGCTAATCCATCCCTAGAAGTGCAAGAATTAACTAAGTTAAAAGGAGTGATTGTGACGGGACGAGTACCATCAATGACCACCTATCTTCATCAGGCAACTGTGGCAGTTATTCCCCTAAGAACGGGTTTTGGAATGAAGTTCAAAACCCTAGAATCCATGGCGGCGGGGGTGCCAGTGGTGGCCAGCGATCGAGGTTTAGAAGGATTAACAGTGGCAGGAAATAATGTTCCTATAGTAGCCTTAAGAGCTAATAGTATTGAGGAATATTGTACGGCGATTAGTAGTCTTTTTGAATCGGCAGAGTTGCGAGAAAAATTATCTAGAAATGCTCGCAAGTTAATCGAAGATAAATATACTTGGCAACAAGCAGCAGGTAAGTACGAACAAGTTTTAATCGCTGACATTTGTTAGGAAATTTCTCTAGTTTTTTGTCAATTAATATGCTATCAAATCAAATACCTGTAAAAATATCTGTTGTTGTTCCTCTGTATAACGAAGAAGAAAATATCGATGCTCTCTTTCGGCGACTTTTAGCAGTTTTAGAGGCACTAAATACCAGTTATGAGATTGTTTGCGTTAATGATGGGAGTCGTGACAATACTCTCAAAAATCTCGTGGAATATCATCAACGTTATCCACAAATTAAAGTAGTTAATTTATCCCGTAATTTTGGTAAAGATATCGCCATGTCAGCAGGAATTGATTATAGTCAAGGGATGGCAGTCATTCCTATTGATGCTGATTTACAAGATCCCCCCGAATTAATTGCCGAGATGATCGAAAAATGGCAGCAGGGTTATGATGTGGTTTATGCGTCCCGTCGGGTTAGAATTGGCGAAAGTTGGTTGAAACGTTTTACAGCAGAAGGTTTCTATCAAGTCATTAATAAATTAAGTCGCGTTCCTATTCCCCCTAATACGGGAGATTTTCGCTTGATTGATCGCCGAGTGGTAGAATCAATTAAAAAAATGCCCGAACGTCAAAGATTTATGAAAGGAATATTTGCTTGGGTGGGATATAAACAGACATCAATTTTATTCGATCGAGAACCCCGGTATCAAGGACAAACTAAATGGAATTACTGGAAATTATGGAATTTTGCCCTTGATGGTATTACCTCCTTTAGTTTTTTACCTCTGAAAGTCTGGACCTATGTAGGATTTATCATTGCATTTATTAGTCTTGTTTATGCTAGTTTTTTAATTCTCAGGACTATTATTTTAGGAATCGATGTACCTGGATACGCTTCTCTGATGGTTGCTGTCCTATTTTTAGGAGGAATTCAATTACTGACTCTTGGTATTATTGGCGAATATATTGGCAGGGTTTATGAGGAAGTCAAGGGTAGGCCACTTTATCTTGTTCGAGATTGTTATGGTTTTGAAAATAGGGAACAAGTTACTGATAAAATAACTTAAAATTAAGATATGACATGAGGAGAGTTAAATTTATGAATACCGAAGTTTTTCAGCAATTTTTTGCCTATTGTGTCGGTAGTTGGCAAACGGAAAGAACCTATCATTATCTAGCTGCTCAAGAAGTGGAACGTTCCCGTACTGAATTCCTCATTCAACCCCTCACCAGAGAGATTAAACAGAAAGTTCTGACAGATAATAACTATCCTGATATTGCGGATTTAGAAAGTATCCCCGGGTTTAATTTAGGTTTCTATACCATCTCGGAAAAAGGGGAAGAAGTGCGACAAAATCTTAATCTTTTATTTGTGGTTAAAGCAGAAAATAACGGTTATTTAGAAGGGGATTATCTTCGTGATCGCGCCTACGAAGAAGCAAGACCAATTATCTCCGCTTTTCGCTTTGATTCCACTACCAGAGAGTTATTAATGACCACCAATTATACTCGCAGTGTTTCCGTGGATTCAATTACTTTAATCAATCCAGACCTGCGAATTCGCAAAATTATTAACTATCAACGTCCCAAGGAGGGGGAACCCTTGGAAAAAGTTCTCTTGGTCGGTTTTGGAGTTGAGTGTAAAGTCAGTTAAAAAAATATTTCTTTCCCCCCCCTTGATTCTCCAGTCAGGGGGAGATTTTATAATAGGGTAACGATAGGATTAAGGAGCAAAAATAATGCTCAAAATCGGTCAACTTTCCCTAGAAAGTGGTGTTTCAATTAAAACGATTCGTTATTACGAGGAATTAGGACTAATTCAGTCCCCTGAGAGGACAGAGGGACAATTTCGCCTATTTACTCCCGATACTGTCCATCGCTTGCTGTTTGTCAAAAGATTACAATCTTTGGGTTTAAGTCTGCAAGAGATCCGCGAATGTTTAGTAATTCATGACCATGGTGAGTTACCCTGTGGAGATATTCAAGAAAAATTAATTAAACATATTGCTGAGATCGATCAACAAGTGGAACAATTGCTTTTATTGCGTCAACAATTAACCGAAACCCTGCAAGGATGGACGGATACACCAGTAAAAGACGATCAATTTATTTGCCCTAATCTCAAGGTTTAACTATCATGAAAAAGTTAATTTTATTGGTAACTGTAGCAATGATTTCTACTCCTGTCATTGCTCAACATTTACATCTTGATTCACCTCAAACTCAGACTTTACAAGCAATTCCTGATAATATACCAGCTTGGATGTATAACAAGCAACGTAATCATATTTATCCCCAAAGAGGGGTTTATAACAATGCCATTTATAATGTCAGAGATTTAGCTTTAGACTTGAATGCGATCGCTGTTGGTCATGCCTTTGCCTACGAAGATATCGTAACAGGAAAAGCGAAAGATTTAGAAACTAAGACATACCAAAAAATTAATTGGGTTTTAAAAAATCCGCCTAAATTTATGCCCGATGAGGGTAATATTTCCCCAACTTTTGGCAGAAAATACGGTGTTTTAGAACAGGTTTTCGAGTGGGCGCATATTTTCCATGCTCAAACCGTTGATGTTTTAGCCAGCAGCAAATTAACCAACAAGGAAAAAGAGGCGGAAATTGAAAAATTATATCAATTTTACTTGACAAAAGTTCCCTATGCGATTACGGGATTACCCATGAATATGGGTTATCTGGATTCCCAGCCTTATTCTAAAGCCTTTCGCCAGAAATATCCGAAAGTTAATGGCTTATTTTGGGGCTACCATTGGTTACAAGGAACAATGTATGACTTGCTCTATGAGAAGACGCTAGAAGAACAAAAACAAGCTTATAAACAGGTAGGAAAACAATACCATAGTCAGGAATTGTATCGCACCGATCGAGCTTTTATGCCGATGTTTGCCGAACTTAGTCCCAAGTTTGCCCGACGTTTTCCCGCAATATCTAACACCTTTGATAACCTGCATATGTTGCACGATATGGTTAATGATATTCTGGCATCAGCTTGGCTAACTCCCCAACAAAAAGACGAACAAATTACCCGCGCTATTTGGTTAGTAATGGCCGCTAATCATCAAGGAATGGCAGCAGGAAAAAATTATGGTGGTGAAGGACTACATGATCATCGTTTTGAGTCAGGAATTCCGGGTATGGGATTAATGCCAACAGATATTTCTCACGAAGGTCATAATCACGATAATCCTGATAATTCTGAGAAAAAACCTGATAATTCTCAGGGACATGAGGAAGAAGATCACCAACACCATAACCACGAAAATTACTCTCCAGAAAAACCTCCTAATACGGAGAAAAAACCTGATGACAGCAATGATCAAGAGGAACTGAAAAAATGAGAAGATTTTTATTAATTGCTGTGGGTTTAGTTGCCAGTTTTACTAATCCAGTTTTTGCCAACGATCATAACAATCTTGATTCCGGTCGTCCCCTTTCTTTTGATGATGCTGAAAGTCTTGGTTTTGGGGAACAATCGATAGAATTTGGAGGAAGTCTAGTCTTTCCTGAAAATAGTAATCTTGGGGGTGAGTTTGATATTGAATACCTCAACGGTATTATTCGCAATGGTCACATTATTATCGGCATCGATCCGCAAGTGGGAGGACGAGTTAATAGTGATGATACGGATTTTGATGTGGGAAATTTATCTGTAGGTTTTTTCTATAATTTCAATCGAGAATACGATAATGTTCCCGCTTTTGCCATTCGTACCGATTTAGGATTACCGACGGGAAATAATGCTAGGGGATTAGATTTTCGTCTGCGGGGAATTGCTAGTAAAACTGTTGGTCAATTCGATCGCGTGCATCTTAATCTCGATTTAAACATAAAAACTGACCCCGATAACGGCGATCGAGCTTTTTCCCCGGCAGCAATTCTCGGTTATTCGCGACCGATTGGTTATCCGAAACGTTTTGATCGCACTTTTTTAGCAGAATTGGGCGTAATTACCGGCGATAATAGTAATGGTGGCGTTTTAATTCGCACTGGTATGGGAATTCGTCAGCAAATTAATCGCCAAGGTGTGATCGATTGGGGTATCGAGGGAGATATTGCCACTAATGGCCATGATCAAAGTCAATTAAAGCTAAAAATCGGTTATTCTTTCGGATTTTAGGATTTTTCCCTAGCCTGCTCTTAAAAGCTAAAATAGATGAAGTATAACTTAAATTTTGGTTTGACTGGGAGTACGAGGGGGTTTGGACGTCCACATCTTCTCATCCCTGAAAACAACAGGGATATCTGATCAGTTGTCCGCAGGTAGCGACTCCCTATTCTCAGCTTCGTACCTCATCATTAGGATAACTGCTAGAGAAAAAAGGCTGTAAATCTGTTGTCATTCCCTTTTAAGTCGCAAAAAAGCTCTTTAACCGTTGTCGCAGCCAAGAGACGGGATTTTTCAGGTCTTCCGAGTCTAAAAGCCCCATTTCTCCCAATTTCTGCTGACATTCGCGCAATTCCTCTTGACGTTGGGTGAGTGCCTGAGTGAATTCCTCCGCTAGAGCCGGATAAGTAGTGATAAGATGCTGAAACCCCTGACGATCGAGCAAAAATAACAAGGTTTCCCCCACTGCTTGCATAGTGGTGGGATAGGGAACCTCTAATATTAACGGTAATTCCCCAAAATATTGACCTTTATTAAAAGTAAAAATTTTACGACTGATTTTATCGTTTTCATAAAAAGCATCCACTTGTCCCTGCAAAACAATACAGAAATAATTAGCTCTTTCTCCCTGTCTAATTAAAATATCCCCGTCCTGGAGATGTTTACGACAACCCATTTCAATTAATACACGCAATTGCAGATCGTTAAAATGTTTAAAGTAACTCACCTCCAATAACATTTCTTTTAACGATAGCGGTTTTGAAGGTTTAACTATCTCCTGATCCTGTTCCTTAACTGCCTCAAAACTGTCGGTATTATGCAACCATAACTCTCGCTGGGGAAAAGGAATCGTTATGCCCCGATGACGCAGATTATGCTCGATAATGAAGTGTAGGGAACTTCTCAGAAAAACGGCCTGTTCGACTTTTTCCACCCATACCCACAACTCAAAATTTAAAGCACTATCACCAAAACCGTTAAAAATCACCTTGGGAAGCGGATTAAAGGCAATTTCTCCCGACATATAGGCTGATTGCAGCAGAATTTCCGTTACTATCAAAGGATCCGTACCGTAGGCAACTCCCACCGGTACAATGACTCGAATGCGCGAGTCGGTATAATGCCAATTCTGGACGCGATTGCTAGTTAGGATTGTGTTAGGAACGATTAACTCTGCACCATCAACAGTGCGAATGGTGGTGGAACGAATCGATATTTCCCGGATATAACCCTTTGTTTGCTCAAATTCGATAAAATCGCCCACTTTTAACTTGCGTTCCACCAACAAAGTTAAACCACTGGTGAGATTTTTGGTTAACTCCTGCAAACCGAAACCGATACCCACCCCCAAACCACCGGCTAAAACAGCGATCGAAGCGAGATTGAATCCAGTCAATTGTAGGGCGATAATATAACCAAAAGCCCCAAAAGCAAAACTAGCCAGAGTTGCGATCGCTTCTCGATTACCCTCATCAAAACCGATACTTTTCAGCAGACGATTTTTTAGTAAACTTTTAAAAGCGATCGTCAGACAGGTGACAAGAATAAACAGTACAAGAGTACCAATAATCCAACCGAGAGTGATGGACACACCCCCAGCGCGCCAAAGGGGAGTGTAAAAAAAGGGCGTTAACCAAGCTGAGGGAGAGAAAGTCATCGCTAAAGTTTAGATTTGATAGGGATTACCCAAGCGATCCACAAAAACATTGTAATCTAAAGGTAAACGCCCCGGATTAAGCCGCGGTTCCGCCGCGTAACCGATGGGAACGACAACAGCGATCGCCAGATGGGGATGATCGGCAGCACCGATCACCGCTTTTACCTTGTCCTCGATCCAACCGTTGAGAAAACAACTAGATAAACCGAGACTTTCGGCAGCTAAAACCAGATGAGTAGCGGCGATCATGGCATCTTTAATCGCGTATTCCCGGGTTTTTTCGCCTAAATTCTTTTGAAATCCCGGGATTGCCTGTTGAAAATATTTTACCGTGCCTTCGTTCCAAGCACCCGTACTGAGGGCCTGTTCATAGATGGGGGTTAGATCTCCTCCTCCTGCGGCAGCATCGGCAGCGAAAACAAAAGTAACCGGCGCTTGGATAATTTGCTTTTGTCCCCAAGCGGCCTCGGCTAAAGCGGCCTTTTGTGCCTCATCTTGTACTAAAATAATTCGCCAATCTTGGATGTTGAAACTACTAGGTGCGGCAACGGTTAATTCTACTAGGGTTTTCAGCAGTTCCGGGGCGATCGGATCGGTGGTAAAAGTTTTAATAGAACGACGTTGATTAATCGCCGTGGGAACATCGAGAGGCAAGGTCATAAAGTCAGTTGATCGAGTTACATATTTCTAATTATTATAAGGTCAAGCTATCAGCCTCAGCCTTCGGTGTGGCAAAACAGAAATACTAAAACATCAGGATTAAATTGTGGCAGTCAGGAAAAGATCCACTATACTGTTAGACTTAAACAGGTCATAACCCAATGACCATCTAGCTATAATCATGTCACCGCCACAAAAATCATTTTATGCGTTCTGAGCCGGAACCGAGCGACACCCTCACCACTGCCACCGTCAATATGGGCGATCAAAATACCGATATCAAGCCAATTTTAGCTTTAAAAGAGTTGGTAGCCAGTTTATATCGCGAACAAAACAAAGTTCAAAATCTCTTAAGTTCCCTCGGTTTTGCCCTGCGGAGTTTCAATAATTTAAACCAATTCCTCGATCTTACCCCCCTGATGGCCGCACGAGTGGCAGATGCAGAAGGAGGGGCGTTGATTTTGAGCAAAAATAACGGTCAAGTGGCGCTTGATCAACTGCATTGCCAAGATAATCAAATTAATGGGGAACTACGCCGACAATTAGAGGCAATTATCCGACAATTAAACCAAGAAGCGGCACTTGAGAATAAAAATAATCGATCGCTTCTCGATAGTCTCGACCATAAAATCCGGCAAACTCTCGGACAGGGTACGCAGGTTTATAGTACACCTGTTTTGGTAAAAAATAGTGAGCGGGGACGTTTATACGTTTTCAGTCGCGATCCCGATTATGGTTGGACCCCCACCCGTCGTAAACTGCTGCAGCTAGTGGCCGATCAAACGGCGGTGGCTATAGCTAATAATGAATTAACGATCGAATTACGGGCCAAGGAACGTCAGGATCGAGAGTTAGAAATCGCTTCCGAAATCCAAAATCGTCTTTTACCCCGGCAATGTCCGAAAATTCAGGGGGTAGAATTGGCAGCCCACTGCAAAACGGCTAATCGCGTTGGTGGCGACTATTATGATTTTATCCCCTGCAACTACGATCAATTTAAACCGGCAACGGAGGCGGAAAGGGAAGCCAGTACCGCTCCTTGGAGTATAGTCATCGGTGATGTCATGGGTAAAGGTGTCCCAGCAGGATTATTGATGACCATGACCCGGGGAATGTTGCGAGCGGAAGTGTTAAATCGTCACTCCCCGGCCCAGATTTTGCGTCATCTCAATCGGGTTATGTATGCCGATCTCGATAATTCTCATCGTTTCGTGACATTATTTTATTCCGAGTATGATCCCCTGACGCGCCGTCTTGGCTACAGTAATGCTGCCCATTATCCCACCCTCTGGTGGCGAGCTAAACGGGGAGAGTTAGAGTCTCTCGACACGGAAGGGACATTAGTTGGTTTAGAGGCCGATTCTATCTATGACGATTCCCAAGTGCAATTAGAAGCGGGAGATACGCTGATCTATTACACCGATGGCTTTACCGATGCAGTTAACTCGAAAGGGGAAAGATTTGATCAGAAAAATTGGCTATCGGCAGTTAAAGAAGCCTGTCAACAGTACACCGATCCCGAACAGATTCTAGAATATTTATTTGGAAAAGTGGCCGCTTTTACTGGGTTGGTAAATGACAGTAGCGACGATATGACTTTAGTAGTTATGCGAGTGAAATCGGAGGAATAAATTATCATTACCTAGCTCATAAATTAGCCTAATTCGGCTCTTGCCAAGGAGCAAATAAAGGCAATAAAGCTAACCCAGGTAAAGCGGCAATTACCGTGATTAAAAAGAACCACTGCCAACCGATTGCCTCGGCTAAAACTCCGGCGGGAGCTACTAAAATATCGCGACTAAAGGCCATTAAACTCGATAAAAGGGCGAACTGAGTAGCGGTAAAACGAGCATTGCAAAGACTCATTAAAAAAGCCACAAAAGCGGCAGTGCCTAAGCCGCCGCAGAAGTTTTCAATATTAATAGCTAAGACCATAAAAGGATAATTTTGCCCTAAATTTGCTAAAATAAAATAGGCTAAATTACTAATAGCTTGCAAGCCGCCAAAAATCCAGAGCGATCGATTAATTCCCCAACGACTTAACAGGGAACCACCTAATAAAACTCCCACCATAGTTGCTATCATGGCCATGCCCCCTTGGATCGCCCCGATATCGGTTTGACTGAAACCAGTTTTTAAGAGAAAAGGAGTCACCATATTATTAACTAAAGCATCCCCTAAACGATAGAGAACAATAAAGGCGAGAATACCGATTCCTTGACCGAATCGATAGCGTTGAAAAAACTCTTGGAAAGGCAACCAAACTGCCTCTAAAAGAGTTTGAGGAGTATCATCTCTAGGGGGAGTAGCTGGGGCGAAAAAAGACCAAATAATCGTTAAAGCCATCAATCCAGCTAGGAAAAGATAGACGAGAGGCCAGGGAAAGAGATCGGCTAAAATTAAAGCGATCGAACCAGTTAAAATTAAAGCCAAACGATAACCTAAAACCCCGATCGCCACCCCAGCACCCATCTCCCATTTTTCTAAAATATCTGTGCGATAGGCATCATAGGCAATATCTTGGCTGGCACTAAAAAAAGCGATCAGTAAAGCATTAATTGCCAATAATTCTAAAGATCGTTGCGGTTGTTGAAAAGCCATGAAACCAATCGCTAAAGTTAAACAAATTTGAGCGATTAAAATCCAGCCGCGACGACGACCAAGCAGCGGGGGAAGATAGCGATCGAGTAAGGGAGACCAAAGAAATTTAAGAGAGTAGGGGAGAGCGACTAAACTAAATAAACCGATCGATTTCAGATCAACTCCTTCGGTGGTCATCCAAGCTTGCAGGGTGCGACTGGTGAGCAACAAGGGCAATCCAGAAGCGAAACCTAAGAATAACAAAGCCGCCATTTTTTGACTGCGGAACACTTGCAAATAAGCGGAAATTTCTTTGATCATAGAGGGGGGTAGGAGGATAGATTAGATTAAAGAATATAGTTAATTGACCCAAAAAGAAAGAAATTAGTTCTGACCGGCATCGTCCCATCTTAACCATAGCCCGGCGATCAAAAAAAATTCCCGAAAAATAGCGGTCTTTCCCCCAACTGGGGCTATAGGCAGTAGAATGGATGAGATTTTGATTCAGTAGTCTTGAAAAATTGCGGTATTCTCCTTAAGATAGATGCTTGATTCTCCCAACTAGCTCCTACCCCTATTTACCTTTCCCAGATAAGGACTGCCATCCCCACCTTCCCTGCCGACTCCTGTGATTAAAGTGGACTCCTGTTTTATCTCATACCTATTGTCTAATCCCTCCGACTCGGAAGCGACCGGTGACAATGCCACCATTACCATCGAGGTGCGTTTGGCCCAAAGCCAAGATCTCAAAAGCTTGGCGGAAATTCTCACCGATAGTTTTTTCCCCACGGCCAATTATTGGTCTTTTCTGCGTCCTATCTTTAAATTGGGCATTTACGAGGACTTACGGGGACGATTGCGCGCCGATACCCCTTACTATCACTGTCTGGTAGTCAGTCAAACCAGCGTCACGGCTGCGGGTTCTCAGGAAATTATTGTCGCTACGGCGGAAATCGGCTTAAAATCCAGTTCTTTTTTAGCTGTTCCCATTCCTTATATCTCTAATTTAGCCGTTAGTCCCGATCGCCGGCGTGCCGGTCTGGCCCGGAGATTGCTGCTCAAGTGTGAACAGATCGCTAGAGAATGGGGTTTTGAGGAACTTTCCCTCCATGTTCTCGATAATAATCTAGCGGCCCAGTCACTGTACTCAAGTAGCGGTTATCGTCTGCAAAAAACCGACGGTTGGTTGAGCAATTGGTTATTTAATCGACCACAAAAGTTATTTCTGCACAAGAAAATCAGCCAATGAGGAGATAGGAGATAGGAGACTCCGAGACAGGTTTTAGGTGTTGGGGGTTGGAGTTTTGGGGTTTTGGGGTTTTGGGGTTTTAGTTCAATTTCCCCACTTCCCCATTTCCCCACTTCCCCACACCCCACACCCCACTTCCCCGCTCCCACGAAACAAACCCTAGATATTTCGACAAAATTGCGATGCAGAACAATTATAAGGAAAAATTCTGCTATATTATCTGCTAACTCTCTAGAAAACCCACTTAGTTTAATAATCTTTTCCGGGTATCTGAGAAAAAAAATAGTTCATCTCTTTAAAATATGGTTTTAGGGAGATATTTAGTGACCGTGTGAGGCAATTTGTGGTTAATAAGACAAAATCAAGGCTTAAAAGCGGAAAATCAAGCAAATTAGCGGCTAAACCTGTTAAAAAGCGGCGATTGTCCGGTAAATGGTTCCTGACAGCCCTAGGCTTAACCGGCTGCGCCCTAGTTTCCGCTACGGCCGGCGCTATGTTGGCTGTGTCTCTCTCCTCCACACCTTTGCGACAAGCTGCTCTCAGTCCCCAAGAAGCCGCCGCTTTTAACAATCAGCAGGCCATATCCTATCAAAATCTGCAACTTCCCGCCCTCAACCGTCCCGTTAATATTCTGGTAGTTGGGGCTAAAGTGTTGACATCCGATGTCAAGGAGGCACAAACCCCAGATTTGGGTTATCATGCCCCGGTTAATTCCTTAGATGGTTTAACCGATACCATGCTGTTACTGCGTTTTGACCCCCAAAGACAGAAGTTAACCATGCTTTCCATCCCCCGGGATACCCGCACCGATATCGAGGGTTATGGGGAGAAAAAAATCAATGAAGCTAACGCCCTTGGTGGACCTGCTTTAACGGCGGAAACGGTTAGTCATCTTTTGGACGGAGTGGCTATCGATCGCTATATTCGCATTAATGTGCAGGGTGTGGAAAAATTAATTGATGCTTTGGGGGGGGTGACGGTATATGTTCCCAAAGACATGAAGTACAAAGATTTTAGTCAACACCTCTACATTGACCTGAAAAAAGGGGAACAACACCTTAACGGCGAGAAATTCCTCCAGTTTGCCCGTTTTCGTTACGATGCTAACGGCGATATCGGTCGTATCCAACGACAACAGCAATTAATGCGGTCTTTAGTGGAACAAACCCTAAAACCAGCAACTTTATTGAAAATTCCCGATATTATTAAGGTTATCCGCACTCATATCGATACTAATCTCAGTTTAGAGGAGTTACTCGCTCTAGCCGGTTTTGCCTCCAAAACTCAGCGCGCTGATGTGCAAATGCTACTGCTACCCGGAGACTTTAATGGTGATGGTCGGCAGGGGATCAGTTATTGGCTACCCAATCAAAGTAAAATTCAAGAGCTAGTGGCTCAACATTTTAACCACGGCTCTTTTATGGCTGACATCGAAGAAACCACGCAACCGACTCGCATAGCTGTGGAAGATAGCACCGATAATCCAGAAGCGGTGCAAACTCTAGTCAGATATCTGCGCTCATTGGGTTATGAAAATGTTTTTGTCTCTAAGTCTTCATCGCCAATTCTAGAAACTACCAAAATTATTGCTCAAAAAGGGGATAATTCCCTGGCTGCTGCCCTACATAATAGCCTTGGTGTCGGGGAAGTTTTGGTGGAAAGTACGGGGAATCTCGCTTCTGATGTGACGATTAAAATCGGTCAAGATTGGCAAGAAAAATCGGCTAATCTTTCTGAGCCATCCCTAGGCAACTAAGAAAAAAATCAAGTTTATCTGGGTTATTTATTAGCCAAAATTTGACAAAAATCTTGGTGTTCTTGACTAGCTATTCCTTGTTGTAATATTGCCAAAACTTCGGCTAAATTGCCCGATAATAAAGCATTTTTATCCAGCCATAATCCGGGGAAGACTTGGGAGCAAAATGTCTTATCTTGATTTGATTCTAGGGGCAAATATTCCCCATCAGTTAAGCGAAACCAATCCAATTGAGCATCATAAACTCGCCAGATAATATACTCTTGTACTCCATGGTGACGATAAACTTTGAGTTTTTCGTGTAAATCGTAGGAAGCAGTAGAAGCAGCAATTTCTACGATTAATTCTGGCGCGCCTTCTACATAATCATCTTCACTAATGCTTGATTGTCCACTGGTTTCTATTCTTAATAAAGCATCTGGTTGTGGTTGATTATCCCCATCCAGTCGCACAGTAGTATTATCCAGTGTTTCTACTCCCGGTGTCGCCACTTCGTAGGCAGTTAACCAACCGATAATATTAGCGTGGGGTTTACCGTGGTTTTTGGCTCTCACCGCGGCTGCCATATAAACAACTCCTGCGATTAATTCAGCTTTTTTTAGCTGTGTCATTGCTTGATAACGGCGCTCGAATTCAGGACGAGTTAATCTATCGCCATTTTCGAGAGGGGGAATAATATGGGGGGAAACTGTGTTAGTCGATAGCATAATTTTTGGCTCATCAAGAAACTACTATCAAGGCTTAAGTTTTCTTACCAAACTCAGTTAATTTATCGATTGGGTTCAGCTGGGTATCGAGAACATCGAAGATATCCTATACTTATTTTACAGCGTTTCTCATCATTTACCTGGAACCTTGCGCCATGTTTGCCTTAGTTTCACTAGATAAAATCGAGCTACCGGCGGGATCCTTAGTGAGATTACCTGCCACTTGGCTAGATTATCAAACTTTGTCTCGGCAAAGGGGCGACAATTCTCAGCCTAAAATCAAATATCACAATGGAGAAGTCTTGCTTATGTCTCCACTTCCTAAGCATGGACGTGATGCCCATTTAATTGCTAATATTATCATCACCTTATTGGATTATCTGGGGCGTGAGTACGAGGCTTTTACTCCCGTAACCATGGCATTACCAGAAACAAGTGGTATTGAACCAGATTATAGTTTTTATATTGACCATTGGCCGGCTATAGCAGGGAAAGCCAGAATTGACTGGGTAAATGATCCTCCTCCCGATTTAGTATTAGAAATTGATGTCACCAGTTACTCGAATGTGGATGATTATCTGCCTTATCAAGTGCCTGAAATTTGGTTGTATCGTCAGAAAAATCTCTATATTTATTGGCTAGATAATCAAGAGTATATCCCTCGCCATCAAAGTCAATATTTTCCTAACTTTAACCTACAAAATCTAGTTTCTTTCTGTGGAGAAATTGCCGACAATCGCAATAGTAGTATGGCAATTCGTCAACTAAAACAACATCTCGAAGATTTTTATAAGTAGGGAGGCACAATTATTTGTAGGATGGGTTAGCGGTAGCGTAACATGAGCGGACGTTGGGTTTCATGCTTCAACCCAACCTACGTTCATCTTATATTTAATTCCACTTTGTACCTCATCATTAAGATAACTGCTATAACCATGAATAATTTTAAAATACTGCTCATCGGCTACGGTAATACTTTAAGAAATGATGACGGAGTGGGAGTGAGAATAGCCGAAATTATTGCCGGGGAGAATTGGCCTCATGTGCAAGTTATCGCTACCCATCAATTGACTCCTGAGTTAGCAGCCGATATAGCTGATGCTTCCCTAGTTATTTTTGTTGATGCAGTATTATCTAGTCAAACCGATATCCGGATAGAAAAATTAGCGGCAGTTACCGAATGGAATAATTTCGGTCATGCAGAAAGTCCCGCTTCTTTATTAGCATTAACTCAAGCAATTTATCAACAAACTCCCAGGGCCTGGGGAATATTTATTCCTGCTATTAACTGTGAATTTGGTGAAGAATTATCAACAATAACTCAAAAGGGCTTGACAAATGCGATTAAAGCTATTAGGAAAATTATTACTTCTGAGGATTTGACTGAATACCAAAAGCAGGACTTTGATAATCTTCCGGCAGATAATTTTCAGGAATAGTGCTGTGATTGCCATCCCGGAGAGCCTTGTAGTGAGGAGACATAATTTCGATACCGACTTCGTTACATTTATCCTGAATATTTTGGTGTAATTCAGAATAAATATACACCATTTTGTTAGGATGATCGGTGTAGGCATTTAGCTGATAGCTGACATAAAAATCATCGAGACTGGTTTGCAAGACAAAAGGAGCAGGTTCTGAGACAATAAATTGGGTGGCTAAGGCTGCTTCTTTCAGAGTTGCGTGAACCTTACGCCAAGGTAAATCATAACCGAGAGTGACTGTGGTTTGCAAAATTAAAGGCTGTTTGAATTCCCTTTGAGAGACACTAAAGTTAATCACATTGGTGTTTAACAGCGATGAATTAGGAATCGTGATAATTCTATTAGCCGGTGTGCGAATACGGGTGACTAATAATCCTTTTTCAATCACATCTCCAATAACATCACCAATAGAAATTTTATCTCCTAGTTGAAAAGAGCGGGTATAGATGAGGATAATTCCTCCTACCACGTTAGCGATAGCAGAGGTGGAACCCAAGGAAAATAGCACCCCTAAAAATACCGACACCCCCTGAAAAGCAGGAGAATTAAATCCGGGTAGATAGGGAAAAGCGATGACTATAGCTAAGGCAATTATCAGCAGTGACAGTAAATTATAGGTTGGGTTTGCCCAATCGGGATAGAAACCATGGATTACTAAATTTTCTCTTGCCAAGGCGGTGAAAAATGGTTTAATCGCTCTCAACAGATAGTGAGTTATAAAAACAATTAGCAGTATAATAAAAATATTGGGTAAATATTTTGCTATCTCTTGGGAAAAAACTTCCAAAGCACGAAAAAAGTATTGCAGAAAACCATCACCAAATTTTCTAGTCCAGGGAAAAAGACGAAGGACAAAAGTTAAATAAAAATAGAGAATAGTTAAAATAATTAGAGTGCGGATAAATTGCAAAATTCTTAGGGAAAAAATTCCTATTGTCCTAGAACTAATAATCTCAAAATTTTGGAATCCGACCCCAGGAACTAGGGAGGTGATTAATCTCTGAATCTGGGGAAAACCCCGCGAAGATATAAAAATCATCACCCAGAAAATTAAGACCGTGGACAGGGTAGCACTTACCGTCAAAACTGCATCTTTTAAGAGGTTATCTGGTTGACGTTCTTGACGATAACGGACAATGGCCGCTTTAATCTTTGCTAAAGCTCGTTCGGCCAATACTTCTTGACTTACCGCGTGTAATTTGGCATCTTTAGAAGTAATAGTAGCAATAACCGTATCTCCCAAAATAATCGAAGGGTTTTTGTCTTCAGGATCGATTTTTATGGTTAAATCTTCAGGAGAAAGAGCATCGTCATCGGCAATTTTTTCAATTCTAGCTGTAATCGATTTCGCTCTTTCTTGCGCTGAAAAAGAACCTATTCCCTGCCGAATCGTAAAAAGTTCTTGATTATCAAGCATGACGGGAAAAACTTCTCCCAAAGTTTCCAGGGGTGTTTCCTGTCCTTGTTTAGCAGGATTATTCTGGGCTGCTATCATGAGGATGGGGGATAAAGTCAGTAACAAAACTAAACAAAACAGCCCTAGGTAACGCCAGATTTTTTTCATCTTCTAAGCCACAATTGCACAGGAGCGATCGAGTTTAATACCTCTTTTTTTCATCGTAGCATGGAATAGTTCTGTGGATAACACCTGTTCCACGGGATAAATCCCGGCTTTTTGGAGTTTTGCCCCTAAGATTAATTCTGCCACGCTGCCAGTTCCCCAGCCAGCTGCTTGAGCAGTGTTCTCGTGAACCATAGTTGCTTGATAAACTGCTTTTTGCTGCCCTTGCCATCCGGCGACTTTTGCTAACATTGCTACCCCAATTCCCGAAAATTTATCGGTTACTTCTGTCATGCGATAACTAACTTGGGAAAAAAACTCGATTCCCCGAGAACTTTCTACCCAAGCATCGGGAAAAATATGGGCAGTAATCCAAGTTAAATGATTATAAAAATCGGGAATAGAACCAAATTTTGTGATCACATTTTGCACTGGAAAAGATTCAGCAAAAGTATAGGTTTCTGGCATATCAAACCAATAAACACCAGTTTTACCCAAAGGAGCGGGAAAGTCAATTACTTCTCTAGCAGTATAGGGTTCAATCTCTTGCCATTTTCCCTCAATCCAAGCTAAAAAAGGCTTTTTTAAACCGAGAAAAGTTGTCCGCATCACAGTTAATCCCGCACCTCCTGAACCGGCTACGGCATAATTTAAACGGATCGTTTCTACCCTATCTAACTGTTCGACTCCCTCTCGCACTATACTATTAGAAATACCGGGGAAAATTCCCGTATTAACCACGGCAGTTATTCCCGCTTTTATCGCTAATTCTCGATAGGGGATTAACTTTTGATAAAAAGAACGATGATCACTAACATCAATATAATTGACTTTTTCTTCGATGCAAATTTTTACTACCCTGCCATCGCGATAATGAAAGGGACCAGCACAATGAATAACTAAATCACTCTTTTTAATTGCCTGTCTAAGCTTGTCTATTTCTTCTAAATCTAAAGCCAAAAACTGCATTCTTGGCAGTAATTTAATCGCTTTTTCCTTGCGTCCTGTGATAATAATTTTAGCTGCAGTATGATTAATAATATCTAGGGCGACACTTTGACCAATGCGACCAGTGCCACCTAAAATTAAAACAGTTTTTTCCATGGCAACTATTAATAATGTTTGCCCTAGTATAGCATCCTCTTGGCAAGTTTCCCTATTTTCCAAGATGCAAATTTTAGAATAATCCCAACTTATTTAATGCGTCCGAGGGGCAAGAAAATGGTTAAAATCTCACCTTCTTCGGGTTTTTCACGCACAATAAATTTACCTCCCAAAGCTTGAAAAAGGTTTTTAGTTACCTTCATATTCAGACTTAAACTACCGGTTTCTGGTTGAAACATTAGGACTTTTCCCAAAGCTTTGAGGGTAAGATTAGGTGATTTTATTTGAGTTTGAAACTGCATTTTTAATTGATTTCCTGCCGTTGATATATGTACTTGCAACAGGCCACCACTAGCCATACTGCGAGTACATTTTTCCACGACTCCATTTAACATTTGATCCAATAAATTCGGATCACTAATTACCGAAGGCAATTTTTTCGGTACATTAACTTCTAAATTGACATTGCGCCTTTTAGCTTGTTTTTGCCACCGGGGAATACTATCTTGAAAGACTTTTTCTAGAGCAATTGGAATTAATTGAATCGGTTTATCCCCCAGAGGATTAATACCCAATTCTGCGGCTCGGAAAATTAATTCCATGCGCTGAATTTGTTCACTACATTCTAAATCGATTGTTTCTAAATATTTCTGCACATCTTCCGTTACTTTTGCCCGTTTTAACAATAATCTGGTAATGGTGCGAATGGTGGTTAAAGGGGTGCGAATTTCGTGGGTTAAAGCGCGCAATAATTCCAAATCACAACCCGATTCTAAATTAGAATTATCTTCCTTTGGCGGAGTGATTTCGGCATTGATAGGCGATTTCGTTTTTTTCAGGTCTAAGTTAGACTGGTCGGGTAAATTTTGCAGTAATTGGCGACTAAATTGGCTAACTAGACGATAATCTGGCGAGGGACTGCCATTAGCCTCGATAATTGCCTCTAAAGTCTCGATTTGCGGATAACGCAGATTAACTAATCGTTGCCGCAACTGCTGCCAAGCTTGCTGAGTGAGGACGGGATCAAAGGAAAATTGAAAAGAGGATAAACCCCACTGATCTTCGCCTAAAACCAGCAAAAGAGCGAAACTTTCGCTAAAAACCAGACAAAATCTTTCATTAGCAATCGGATCCGTTGGCAAGAGAGGCAATTCATGAATCTCTGTCGGGGAAATATCGGCGGCGGATTTTTCCTGAGAAGGCAATTGCAAACCCAGCCATGGTAAATGTTTTAAAGCTTTAACGGTGAAAACACCGAATTTAAAACCCGTTAAAGCCTTGCTTTCTCTGACTAAAGCCGTCGGACCGGAGAGAATTAAACCCCGACCGGCGGCAGCATTATTTTGGTTTTGTAATAAGATATTT
Source organism: Microcystis sp. M31BS1 (assembly GCF_020245285.1). Classification (NCBI taxonomy): domain Bacteria; kingdom Bacillati; phylum Cyanobacteriota; class Cyanophyceae; order Chroococcales; family Microcystaceae; genus Microcystis; species Microcystis sp. M31BS1. Next base: position 16,281 of record NZ_JADBVE010000254.1, on the reverse strand, counting down.
TCTAAAGCGGCGATCGCTGCGAACCATTCACTTTCCGCTTTTAGATGCGATCGCTTGAGCCATTCTGATAAATTAGGATAAAAAGCATTGGGGGTGAAAGTTTCCCGGTCCTGATGGTCAGTCGGCGGGAAAATATCGCTTAATTTCGGTAAAGACCCCTTTAACATCGTCTTCATCACTGACTAGATACAAATTCCTTAACTAGAATAGTACCCCCGTCAATGCTCATCCCATAACGGTAAAACCGAACTCTATTGGCAGTGATATCCGCGTTTTGATAACAGTTATCTTAATGGTGAGGTACAAAGTTTTACTTTTGGGGAGTCGGTAGTCGATAGCAAATTAGGTTACACTTCATCGAGGATGATCAGAAAGGCTGTATCAGTTATCAGATGTGAGTTTTCAGTTTGCTGATCATATTTTTCTCTGATCCAGAGAACTTTTGGGCTCCCAAAGGGATAAGAATAGGAAAGTGTGGAGAATCCTCCCATAATCGCTACAATTTTTCTAGAGGCTAAATGTTGCCCTCATTTAAGTTCTTTTGTACTCATTAAAAACCATGAAAATTCTTCACGGTACTTGGATTCCTCAATCAACGGACGAATTTATTCAGAAGGGTAGCTTTTATCTTTGGGGAGAAACTAGCACCCCGAAAAAGAGTCGCACCACTGCCGATAATTATCATCCTTTTCAGTTAAGCAAAGAAGAATTAACTAGCTTCCTTACCGGAGAGTTAGGAATAGTTCAATCGAATTATAATCCTCTTAGTCGGCAATTTGTCCCCCGCTACTTTCTTTTACCTAGCCAGGATAATCAACCTTTACCTTCCTTAGAATTACTGCGTTATCTAGAAAAAGAACCCCCAGAAAATAGCCAATGGCAATCTTGGCAAATTGATTGTTATCCCCTTAATCCTGTACTTAAACTGCTCAATGATCTGCACTTTATCTGTCTTTACAACTCCTCAGAGATTCAGTTAGGTGCAGATTTACTTTTTTGGTATCACTACAGTCAAGCTTTTAAAGAAATAATTCTCAAAGATAACTATATTCCTGCCTTTAAATATCGAGAATTAGCTACAAATAACCAGAAAACCGCTAACTTTGCCATCTACCCTCTTTGGGAAATTATATCAGCAACCTACGAAACCAATCTCGATCACTATCTCGAATATCTTCCCCGCATTTGTCTTGCTGGTGCTGAAAATCCCCATGCTTCACCACAATTATACGATCCCAAAACCCTACTCCGGCACTTCTCCGAATGTCTCCTCAATGAAATTGTCACTAATACGGCAATTCCTGCCAGTTTTGATAAAAAAATTGGCGAGACAATTATAGGTGACTGCCTCTCTGTGACTAAAGCTGCTGGATTTCTGCAAACTGCCGCTGCCTTAGAAAAATATCAACAGTGGCAAACTTGGAGACAGCAATTACTAGGAGACCAAAATATATCTAGTTTTAGCCTTGGTTTTAAACTAACGGAAGCGCCAGAAGATAATATTGAACAGTGGCAAATTACCTTTATCCTCATCTCTAAACAAGACCCCTCCCTGCGATTAGAATTAGACGAATATTGGTATGCAGTCCCCGATACTAGAACAAGCATACAAGCGCATTTTGGTCAAGATTTAGACAAAAATATTTTACTAAGTTTGGGTTATGCTGCCCGTATTTATCCCACCATTTGGCAAGGATTAGAAACGGATAAACCGACGGGATTTTCTCTAAACCTTACAGAAGCTTTTACTTTCTTAAAAGAAACTGCTTGGATTTTAGAAGATGCGGGATATAAAGTGATTATTCCCGCTTGGTGGACTCCCCAAGGTCGTCAGCGCGCCAAAGTTCGGCTAAAAACTACTTCTAAATCGGGCAAATCTACCCCCGTTAGTAAAGGGATTTTTAGCCTCGAAAACATCATTGAATATCAATATGAATTAGCCATCGGTGAAGAAACTATTAGTCAAGAGGAATGGCAACAATTAATTAACACCAAAACACCCCTAGTTAAATTTCGAGGTCAATGGGTAGAATTAGAACAAAATAAAATGCAGCAAATGCTGGATTTTTGGCAGAAATATCAGCAGGAAAATCCTGAGATGAATCTGATTGAATTAATGAAAAAAGCTGCCGAATACCCAGAAGAAATTATTGTTGAAACCGATGATTTTTTAGGTTCTATGCTAGAGAAATTACAAAATCCTAGTCAACTAGAACCGATCGAAAATCCTCCCCAATTACAGGGAACGCTGCGGGAGTACCAAAAGCGGGGGGTTGCCTGGATTCAATACCTAGAACAATTGGGGTTAAATGGTTGTCTTGCTGACGATATGGGACTGGGAAAAACCCTACAGGTAATTGCTAGATTGATTGGGGAAAGAGAGGGAGATAATAATGTTTTGCCAACTCTGCTAGTTGCACCCACTTCTGTGGTGGGAAATTGGGCAAAAGAAATTGAAAAATTTGCCCCCCATCTTCAGGTTTTAATTCACCATGGTAGTAAGCGCTATCAAGATGAGAACGAATTTCAGACAGTAGCTAGTCAAAAGGATATCGTCATTACTTCTTTTACCTTAGTTCGCAAGGATTTGAAATTATTTAACTCGCAATCTTGGCAACGTTTGGTAATTGATGAAGCACAAAATATCAAAAATCCTAAAGCAGCACAAACTAAAGCAATCTTGAGTTTATCTGCACAACATCGTCTCGCATTAACGGGAACTCCTGTGGAAAATAGACTGCTTGATTTATGGTCAATTTTTAACTTCCTTAACCCCGGTTATTTAGGCAAAGAAACTCAATTTCGTAAAGCTTTTGAAGTGCCAATCCAAAAACAAAATGATCGTCTCCAGTCCACGGTTCTCAAAAAATTAGTGGAACCTTTTATTCTGCGTCGGGTAAAAACCGATAAGCAGATAATTAAAGATTTGCCTGATAAAGTGGAAAACAAACAGTATTGTAATTTAACTAAAGAACAAGCTTCTCTCTACGAAGTTGTTATCAAAGAAGTGGAAAAACAATTAGAAGAAGCAGAGGGAATAAAACGCAAGGGATTAATTTTATCTACCCTGATGCGCTTGAAACAAATTTGTAATCATCCCCGTCAATTTCTACAGGATAACAGCGCTTTTACTCCTGAGCGATCGCATAAGTTAGAGCGTTTGGGAGAAATGCTAGAAGAAGTAATTTTAGAGGGAGATAGTCTGCTAATTTTCACTCAATTTACCGAAATCGGTGACTCCTTACAAAAGTACCTCAAACAAACTTTTCGCTATAATACTTATTATCTTCACGGGGGGACTTCTCAACCAAAACGAGAACAAATGATCGAAGAATTTCAACATCCCGAAACAGAACCTTCCGTATTTATTTTATCCCTAAAAGCTGGGGGAGTGGGGATTACTTTAACCAAAGCAAATCATGTTTTTCATTTTGATCGTTGGTGGAATCCTGCGGTGGAAAATCAAGCAACCGATCGCGCTTTTAGAATTGGTCAACAAAAAAATGTTTTCGTGCATAAATTTGTTACTTTGGGAACCTTAGAGGAAAGAATTGATGAAATGATCGAGGAAAAGAAAAAGGTAGCTAATGCTATTGTTAGTAATGATGAATCCTGGTTAACGGAATTAGATAACGAAAGTTTTCGTCAGTTAATCGCATTGAATAAACAGACAATTATTTAATCGAGGTAAACCTATGAATAAATTTAGTAAAACTTGGTGGGGACAACGCTTTATAGAAGCATTAGAGGAATTTACCGACTCAGCGCGCTTGAGTCGAGGACGTTCCTACGCTAAAAATGATAAAGTCAAGAATTACGAAATTGACGGTAATTTAATTACTGCTCAGGTGCGAGGTTCCATTAATCCCTACTTTGGAGTTTACAAAGAACCTTTGTATAAGGTGAGTATCGAGATTAAACCAATTACTAAAGCAGAGTGGTCACAAGCTTTATATAATCTTGGTTCAAGAGCGAGTATGATCTCTAAACTGCTGCTCAAAGAAGTTCCCGATAATATTGATGAAGCATTTAGCGATCTGAATCTGCACTTATTACCCCACAGTCAAAAGGATTTTATCACCAATTGTTCCTGTCCCGATTGGGAAAATCCCTGTAAACATATTGCTGGAGTTTATTACCTCGTTGCTTCCCAATTAGATCAGGATCCTTTCCTCTTATTTGAATTACGCGGTATCTCTCGTCAAAAATTACTGCAAGAGTTAGCAAAAACTCCCCTCGGTAAGCTGCTTTCCTCCTCTATCCAAGAGGAAAAAATTCCTCTTAACCCTGTCACTTCCTATCACACTAAACCCGAAACTATACCAGCATCAGAAATAATTGATCTCAAAGAATTTTGGCACTCCCATCACCGTTTACCAGAAAATCCTCAGTTAGTTAAATCCGCAACTATTCCCGCAATTGTCATTAAAAAAGCTGGTGATTATCCTGCATTTTGGGATAAGGATACTTCCTTTATCGAGGTAATGGAAGAAATGTATCAACGGGTACGCAATAAAAATGCAGGGATACTTTAAAAAAATATAAGTTTTCCTTTTGGGGAGTCAGGAGTCAGTCCCGATGCAAAATTAGGTTACACTTTATCTTGATGAGAAACGCTGTAGCTAAATTGCTGACTTTTTGACTTAGGTATCTATCCATAGGAGGGTAGATTAGAATAAACAGGTTAACAACTGACAGTAATTGAAAATCTACCCCTAACCTGCTAGTATTGTTATGAGACTGGACATAAGAGACATACAATGGAATCCTTAATTATTGAAAATTTTCTGATTATTAAGTATGCGGAAATAGAGATAAAAGAAATTAATGTTATCATCGGTGAACAGTCCACTGGTAAAAGTATTATTGCTAAATTAGTTTTTTTATTTGAAACATTTTTGTTTTATCAAGTTAAATTATTAGTCACTAATCTTCAAGATCAGCAAGAACTCAAAAGGCACATACAGAAGCGATTTGAGGAATTATTTCCTAAATACGCATGGAAAGAGCAAGTATTCAAAATAGTTTATCGTTTGGATGACATGAACTTTTTGATTGAAAGATATAAGGACAAATCTGGCTATTTTAAACTACAATTTACCTATTCAGATAATTTTAAAAAGTTTTACAATACAACAATTAGACAAGTGAGTAAAATTGCCAAAAGCAATAACAAAGTCACTCAAGATATTTATTCATATATGAATGATTGTGTGGTCAAAAATATTGCTGATTTTTTTCAAGGCAATGAAAAAATTTTTTCTACAAAGATTTTATTTGTCCCAGCTAGTCGCACTCTGTTTGTTAAATACTTTACCAATAATATTTTTACCTTTTTAGCTAATAATTTTGATCTTGATCCTCTGATTATCAACTTTGGCTCTAATTATGAAAATGCTCAACGCCTATACAGAATAATTAATGAATCAGAAAGTTTATTCCAAGATAAAAAAGATGATAAAAAACTTTATGATCAAATTAAATTAATTAGCGAAAAGATTCTATCAGGCAGCTATGCGCGCGAGAAAGATCAAGATTGGCTTTATCATGCCGATGGGAGAAAGATCAACCTAATTGATGCTTCAAGCGGACAACAAGAAGCCTTACCAATGTTATTAATTCTCTTAGTTTTCCCCTTTTTTGCCACTCACGAATCTAATCAATTCTTTATTGAGGAACCCGAAACCCATCTTTTTCCCTCCGCTCAAAGAGATATGGTAGAACTATTTACCTTACTTTATGCTAATAAAAATTGTCGTTTCTTTCTCACTACCCATAGTCCCTACATTCTCACAGCTTTGAATAATAAAATCATGGCGGCTAACGTTGAGCCTGTCAAAGCGGAAAAATCTTTAGGTTATAAAAATACTATTCAATTTCAAGATGTGTCAGCCTACACAATTAGCAACGGACAAACTCAAAGTATCTTAGATACAGAGGTGAACTTGATTGGTATCAATAACCTCGATGCTGTCTCCGATGAACTTAGTCAAGAGTTTGAAGAAATCTTAGAAAGAAAGGCTCAACAATAATGGATATTAGTCACTGTTCTGAATGCAATACTAATAAAATAGTCAAAGTTAAAGAAAATGGTAAAGAATTCATCGTCAACAATAATAGTCAGAAATTAGTTACTAAGATAAAAATAGATAATTGTTTAATCATCGAGGGAAAAAGATGCGACTGGCTGTTAGAAATTGATTATCCCTGTAGCTTGGCTCTTTATATTGAACTCAAGGGTAAAAATATTGAACAAGCTTATGATCAATTATTGTCAACTCTAAATCATTCTTACTTACAAGAAAGACATAAAAAATCTAAAAAAGAATGCTATATTGTGGCTTCTAGAGTACCAAAAGCTGGAACCAATGTTCAGGTTTATCAGGCGAGATTAAAGCAATCTCATCCCGAAGTTAGTTTAAAAGTCAGGTCGATGAAAGCTGAAATCACTATTTAGGTTTTTCCCTCAGAAAAAAGCTGAACTAATTATTCCTGTCCCGATTGACAAAATCCCTGTAAACATATTGCTGAAGTTTATTACTTCGTTGCCTCCCAATTAAATATGGAAGAAATGTATCAACGGGTACGCAATAAAAACGCTGGTATGTTATAATTAGGTAGGTGTTTAAAATCGTCTAATACCCCCTTGGTTAAAAAAAAATTAAGGGTAGATTAAAGTGGGATTAAAGGGGGATCAGAAGTTTGAAAAAGCATTCTATTTTTTAAGACAAGCAGAATCTATGAACCAAGAATCTCTCAGCTTTGTCCATGGGAATGTCAAGTTAGCCGATCGCTTTTTAGTTTGTGGATTGGGTAGTCTCGGACAACACTGCGTCAAATCTTTAAAAGAGTTTGGGGTTAGCGTTGTCGGTATCGAACTAATACAGCCTCCCAGTTGGGAAATTAATGATTTTCCCGATTTATTAGAGGAAATAATTATCGGTGATTGTCGTCAAAAAAACATTTTAGCAAGAGCGGGAATCGATCGCTGTCGGGCTGCTTTAATTGTCACCAGTGATGAGCGAATTAATGCCACCACTGCCCTAATTATTCGGCAATTAAATCCCCATACCCGCTTAGTGGTGCGTTCTTCTAAAGATAATCTCAATCAGCTACTTAAGGAACGTTTAGGCAATTTTATCGCCTATGAACCTACCCAACTACCCGCCAATGCCTTTGCTTTAGCCACATTAGGCACAGAAACCCTCGGTTTTTTGCATCTCGACGGTCAGAAATTGCGGATTATCCAGAGACAAATTAGTCCCGAAGATGGTTTACTCGATCGCTTTTTAGGTGATTTAAATACCCCCACCCGTCGTCTGTTAGCACACACAGCCCCCGATGAACCTTTAAGGGCCGGATTTTATCAATGGTCCCCCACCACCACTATCCGGGCCGGTGATACCATTACCACCATCGAAACTACCTATCAAAATATCGATGCTACCCGCCAGAAACCGTCAAATTCTCGCCAGAAGTTGCGGCATTTTTGGCAAAAATTAGGCAAAGAAACCCAACAATTCTGGCAATTGAGTTTTCAGCAGCAAATTCACCGGGTGGCTTTCCTGTCAGTATTTATCATTATCCTGCTAGTAATGATCGGGACTTTTCTTTTCCATCTCTACGCCCCGAGAGCTTCCTTTATTTCCGCTCTTTCAGGAACGGCGATTCTTTTATTAGGTGGTTACGGTGATGTTTTCGGTGCCTCTAACCCCGAAGATTTAAATGCAGTCCCCTGGTGGATGCAGCTATTTAGTCTCTTTTTAACCTTAGCTGGAACCGCTTTTATCGGGGTTCTCTACGCTATTTTGACAGAAACTTTATTATCATCAAGATTTCAATTTATCCCTAACCGTCCCCCAGTTCCCCAACAGAATCATATCGTTATTGTCGGCTTAGGTCGAGTCGGCAAAGAAGTGGCTAATTTATTACTAGAAATGCAACAGGCGATCGTCGGGGTCAGCTTAAATAGGGATTTTGATGCGACTATCCTGCCAAAAATGCCCCTGATGACGGGAAATATCGAAGAATCTTTAAAAAATGTCAATTTAGATAGGGCCAAAAGTATAGCGATTGTTACCGATGACGAAATCCTCAATTTAGAAGTGGCCCTAACCACCCGCAAACTCAACCCCCAAAGCTACTTAGTCATCCGCACCACCGACGACAACCTTAGTCAACAATTAAGTCAAATTCTGCCCCGCTCTCACATTTTAGGAACCAACACCGTGGCGGCAGAAGCCTTTACGGGAGCGGCTTTCGGAGAAAATATCATCTATCTGTTCCGTTGGGCGCAAAAAACGATTCTGGTGACGGAATACGAGATCGAAGCTGGAGATACTCTCAATGGTAGCTCGATCGGAGATATTGCCTACGGTTATCGAGTCGTGCCGATCCTACACCAACGAGAACGGGAAACCACGAAATTAATGCCCGAAGATTATCTCAATTTACGCATCGGCGATCGCATTGTGGTGCTGGCCACCATCAACGGACTGCGACGGGTGGAACAGGGTCGTCGCACTCCCAAAACTTGGCGCGTGCGGGTGGAAAAAGCCTTTAATCGCAATATTGCCGCAGAAGCACCCACCGTAATCAGTCGTTTTTCTAATTGTCCCCTGAAAACCGCCAGCGATCTCATGGAAAATTTGCCAGCAACCCTGGGCGCCCCCCTCTACGAACAGCAGGCGATTCGATTAGTTTCCGAGTTAAAAAAAATTCAAGTTCAAGCGCTGGCTATTCCCATTAACCCGAAATCGAGTTAATCGGAGTTAAGTAAGTAGTTATAATTAAATTGAAGATAGATTTTGCCTCTGCCCCCCCTTATTAAGGGGGGTGCCGATAGGCGGGGGGATCCCCCCTGCCCTACTTAATAAGGGGGGTGTCTGACAACTTTTAACACCTACCTACTTATCCTTTTTTATCAAACTAGAAGGCTCTCTTGGTCTTTTTTTATGCAGTTAAAGTGACCGTAGCCTTGGCAGTTTGTCCAGAATCAGAAGTAGCAGTAATAGTAATTTTATCCCCATTATTTCCTTGTGCAGGTGCAGTGTAGGTAAATTTGGCATCAGTGGTATTTTTATCAATTTTACCGCTGTCTGGCGGTGAGATTGTGATGGTGTAGTTACCAACGGGATTAATGATAAATTCTTGGATTCCATTTAATGCTAAAGTTGCGCTAGAGGGAGCGATCAGAATCGTTGGAGGTAGTCCCTGTCCAGTGGAACTAGCCTCTACAGTTACTTTTTTCTCCACTTGATTAATTAAATCGGGAATAAGACGTTCGCTAAATCCAGCCACAAAAGCCATTGTTAAAAGTCCATATAAATAGATGCCATTCCGATTATCTTCAGTGCCACCCCGAATTTCTAAGGGAGAAATATTAGAGTTAAGAATTAGCAGAATAAAGAAAGCAAAACTTCCCCCTAAAATCGGCTTAGTTAGACCAATTATAAATGGCAAGAGGTCATCGTCATATTTTTGGTTTTTGGGATTATCAAAATCTTGCAAACGAGTTAGAAGACTAACTGCTCCCCCTAAAGTGCCTGTCATCAATATCAATATCAAGAGTCTAAAATTTCCGTCTTTGTCTTCAGTATTTTGGTTACTTTTACCCTCAGTATTGATTGGAGGTAAAGACATAAGCAAATCTTTCACTGGAAGGGAGTTCATAATACCCCAATTCAAAGGGAGAGCTAACACTAATCCAATTAAAACTTTTGTAGGTATTTTGAAAGAATGGAACAGATTATCTCTGAATTCGGCTAGACGAGTCCAAAAACCTGTCTGGGTTTTTCTTAATCCCGTTCTGGCGGCATAGCGTAATTTTTGTGCCAGAATAATATTAGGTTTACCTATTAAAGATTTAATCGCAATTTCTCCAGCATCTACCACCGACTTTACTTGCATGATATCACCAGGTTTGGAAATGTTCTTGAGTTCCACCTGTGCCATCCCTAGTATTTTAATTAATTTGGCTAATTCTCCCTGTACTTCCCGGTCTAATTCTTGAGGGAATCCCGCTACTTGTTCTTGGGTTTTTTCCAGCAAAATATCAATTCTTTTATTTAGTTTGATTCCCTCATCTCTAGCTTTAATTTCATTGATTAAATCGTCTAAAGTTTGAAATAAAACACTTTCTTCTTGTACTTGTAGTTGTGCAAAATTATCTTTAAATTCCTTGACTAACTTTTCAAAGGGTTCATCTACTTCAGGAATTGAACTATATTTGTCTAAGTTTTCCTTCAGTTCAGCAATCAAAGACTCATTTTTCTTTTGTAATTCCACAGTGGTGGAAAATTTAACCAAAGTATCTTTAATTTTTGTTTGCCAAGCGATTAGTTCTTGCTTAAGTCCTGGCAAGTTTGCATCGTTAGCATTAGCATCGAATAGAATCGTAATTGTGGCCACTAAACTATCAGTTTCTTGGCTTAAAGTATCAAGAGGAGTTTCTGAAATTTTGCCCGTAGATAAAAGGTTGATTGTCTCCACAAGCTGATCTGTATGAGCTAGTATTTGTTTTTCTAATTCTTCTCTGCTAGGTAAAGGGTCTGAAAAAGTTAATTCACCTAGTTTTTGAATAAATTCATCTCTTAAATTATTAGTCTCTTGAGTGATTGTTTTGGCTTCTGTTTGGTAACTAGCAAGGGTAGCTGATTTATCCTGACTAAATTTATTTTGGGTTTCCAGAATAAATTGATCAATTTTTTGTTCGATAGCAGGATTTAGATTAATCATGATTGTCTTCTCCTAAAAAAAGGCGAAAATGGGCTAAAATTCGGTTAGCTTCCAGATGCTACAATAGTTATCATTGATTTTCTGCAATTATTCATAAATCTTGATAAATTTTTATTTTTTTAACTCAATTCAGTCTGCCGTAGGGACATAACATCGTTATCTCCTCAACATCGTTATCTCCTCAATGACCGCAGCCGCATCTTAGCACTCAGGCCCTAAGAGTGCTAAATTAACTATAAGGAGTCCTATCACAACAGCGATACCATGTCCAAAATCATTGCCTTTAAAGATGAATCCCGTCGCGCCCTAGAAAGAGGTGTCAACGCCTTGGCCGATGCGGTAAAAATCACCCTCGGTCCGAAAGGACGCAATGTCTTGTTAGAAAAGAAATACGGCGCCCCCCAGATCGTTAATGACGGCATCACCGTCGCCAAAGAAATCGAATTGTCCGATCCCCTCGAAAACACCGGGGCGAGATTAATTCAGGAAGTAGCGGCAAAAACCAAAGATTTAGCGGGAGATGGCACCACTACCGCCACCATCATCGCCCAGGCTTTAATTAAAGAAGGTCTCAAAAACGTTACCGCCGGGGCCAATCCCGTCGCCTTAAGACGCGGACTAGACAAAACCATCGCCTATCTGGTGGAAGAAATCGCCGCCGTCGCTAAACCGATCGCCGGAGATGCGATCGCTCAAGTGGCCACCGTTTCTTCCGGCAACGATGAAGAAGTGGGACAAATGATCGCCACCGCCATGGAAAAAGTCACCACCGATGGCGTAATCACCGTGGAAGAATCGAAATCCCTAACCACCGAATTAGAAGTAGTGGAAGGGATGCAGATCGATCGCGGTTATATCTCTCCCTATTTCATCACCGATCAGGAAAGACAGATCGTCGAGTACGACAACCCCCTGATCCTGATTACCGATAAAAAAATCAGTGCGATCGCAGAATTAGTCCCCGTCCTCGAAGCCGTTGCCCGTCAAGGTCGTCCCCTATTAATTATCGCCGAAGATGTGGACGGCGAAGCCTTAGCCACTCTAGTGGTCAACAAGGCCCGGGGTGTCTTAAATGTCGTCGCTATCAAAGCCCCCAGTTTTGGGGAACGTCGCAAGGCGGTTTTACAAGATATCGCCATCCTCACCGGCGGCCGTCTGATTTCCGAAGAAGTGGGCTTAAGTCTTGACACCGTTAGCCTCGATCTGCTAGGGCAAGCGGCAAAAATTACCCTAGAAAAAGACAATACAATTATTGTCGCCTCCGGAGACAGCCGCAATAAGGCCGATGTGCAGAAACGTCTCGCCCAACTGAAAAAACAGTTAGAAGAAACCGATTCCGAATTCGATCAGGAAAAATTACAGGAACGCATCGCTAAATTAGCCGGCGGTGTGGCCGTGATTAAAGTCGGGGCGGCCACAGAAACCGAACTCAAGGATCGCAAACTCCGCATCGAAGATGCCCTCAATGCCACCAAAGCCGCCGTGGAAGAAGGTATCGTCCCGGGCGGTGGTACAACCTTGATTCATCTGGCCTCTAAGGTGAAGGCTTTCAAAGCTTCTTTGACTAACGATGAGGAAAAAGTCGCCGCCGATATCGTCGCCAAAGCCCTAGAAGCCCCCCTGCGTCAGTTAGCTAATAACGCCGGTGTGGAAGGCGATGTGATCGTGGAAGGTGTGCGCGATACCGCTTTTAGCGTCGGTTACAATGTCCTCACCGGCAAGTACGAAGACTTAATCGCCGCCGGAATTATCGATCCGGCTAAAGTGGTGCGGTCAGCCGTTCAAAACGCCGCTTCTATTGCCGGTATGGTCCTAACTACGGAAGCCCTCGTGGTCGAAAAACCCGTTAAAGAAGCCGCAGCCCCCGATATGGGCGGCATGGGCGGCATGGGCGGCATGGGCGGCATGGGCGGCATGGGTGGCATGGGCGGCATGGGTATGATGTAATTCCTGATGCCCTCTGGCCCCTGAAAATAATCTCATTCCATTGAGCCAATCTGTCCCTTTTCTGGTTATCATCGCCATTAGGGACAGGTTTTTTTTCCTCGGGAAAAACTTTTTCAGCAGAACCTGCTTAATCTATCCTTTGCATTAGTCCAGACACTACACTAGAAAAGAAGGATTATTCCCAGAAATCATGACACTGCTGACGGTTCGATCGCTCAAAAAAGACTTCGGTATCAAGGAAATTCTCAAAGATGCGAGTTTTAGTCTCGATGATCGCGATAAAGTCGGCCTGATCGGTACGAATGGATCGGGAAAATCGACCCTATTGAAAATGATCGCCGGTTTAGAATCGATCGATGGTGGCGAAATTCAAATCAATTCCGGGATGAAAATCGTCTATTTACCCCAGCAACCGGAGCTAGACGACGATAAAACGGTTTTAGAGCAGGTTTTCGCCGATAGTGGCGAAAGCATGACTTTAATTAAGGAATACGAGGAATTGTCCGATCGCCTTGTCCATGAGCCAGAAAATCTGGATACTATTATGGAACGTTTGTCAAGGGTTTCGCAACAAATTGATAAACTTGCCGCCTGGGATTTAGAAACCAATGCTAAAGTTATTTTAAGTAAACTGGGCATCGATAATTTTAATGCTCGCGTGGGAGATTTATCGGGGGGATATCGCAAAAGAATCGCCATCGCTACCGCACTTTTAGCCGATCCTGACTGTTTATTGATGGATGAACCCACCAACCATTTAGACGCGCTTTCCGTGGAGTGGTTACAGAGTTATTTGTCCCGTTTTCGGGGAGGATTATTATTAATTACTCATGATCGCTATTTTCTCGATCGAGTGACTAATCGCATCATTGAAATCGATCGGGGAGATTTATCTACTTATTCCGGTAATTATGCCTATTATCTAGAAAAAAAAGCTTTAGCGGAAGAATCGATCGCCAGTAGTCAACGCAAACACGCGGGAGTTTTACGACGGGAATTAGAATGGTTATCCCGGGGACCAAAAGCGCGCAGTACCAAACAAAAAGCGCGGATTGATCGCATTCAGGCAATGGGTAATAAGGAATTTAAACAGGTGGAGGGAAAAGTCGATATTGCCACCGCAGGAAGACGCATCGGCAAAAAAGTTATCGAAGTAGAAAAGATCTCGAAAGCTTACGGCGATCATACTTTAATTAAAGATTTTACCTATATTTTTACCCCTGAAGATCGCATCGGTATTATTGGCAGTAACGGGGTAGGAAAATCTACTCTCATGGATATTATTACCCGGAAAACTCTCCCCGATTCAGGCACGGTTGACATCGGTTCCACTATTCATATTGGTTACTTCGATCAACAATCCGATGATCTCAATATCAACGAAAATCAAAGAGTGATCGAATATCTGAAAAGTGTGGCCGAATTAGTCAAAACCCTAGACGGCAGCGTGATTACCGCTTCCCAGATGTTAGAAAAATTTCTCTTTCCTCCCGATCAACAGTATGCACCAATTTATAAACTTTCTGGAGGAGAAAGAAGACGCTTATTTTTACTACGAGTTTTGATGAGTGCACCTAATGTTTTAATCCTAGATGAACCCACCAATGATCTCGATGTGCAGACTTTAGCAATTTTAGAAGAATATTTAGAGGACTTTAACGGTTGTGTGATTGTCGTTTCCCATGATCGCTATTTTCTCGATCGAGTAGTTGATACTATTTTTTCCTTTGAAACCGGGGGTAATATCCGTCAATATCCGGGTAATTATTCCCTTTATCTCGATCAGAAAAAAGAGGAGGAGGAACCAAAAGAAAAAAAAGTCACCCCAAAAACTGTTAAAGCTTCTCCCTCACCCGTCAATAAGAAAATCTCTTTTAAAGAGAAAAAAGAATACGAAGACATCGAAAAACAAATACCAATTTTAGAAGCAAAAAAAGCTGAAATTGAACAGGTACTTTATGGAGAACCCCTAGAAGATTTTACCAAAATAACCGCGCTGACCGAAGAATTAGCTCAATTAAGTCAAAAAATTGATAATTTAACCGATCGCTGGTTAGAATTAGCGGAAAAATTAGGCTAGGATGATCCCTATTTTCCCGATCAATTTAGTTAAAACTGAGTGATAATTTCTGGTGAATCATCCTCATCCATGACCAGATCTACCGACTCCACCCGCAAGAGTGCCAAATTATCGTTAACCACCCCTTGAAGATAGATTTCCCCCATCCCTTCACCCCCCAGATCGATCGAGCCGAAAACTTGACCGGTTTTGGTATTAAAATTAAACTGAAAATAATTAGCCGAGGAAATTCCCTGGCTGACATTATCGTATTTAGCGATCTCTTGACCACTGTTATCATAAAAAGATACTTGAAAATTTTCTAAAACTCGCATTTTTCCCGAACCTTTTTCCGAAAAGATAGTCGGGGCCGTTTTTTCATCATAACTAAAAGAACCTTTAGCTGTATAGCCTTGATTTCCCAACCATTGAAAATCGAGCGTCACTGCTAAAACCCCTTGGCTATTCATGTTAGCAACTAAAAGCCAAGCTAATAAAGTCAATATTATCTTTTTCATTAGTCGGTTATTTCATTTACAGCAGTTATCCTAATGGTGAGGTAGGAACAAAATCGGTAAAACCCCACACCCCACACCCTGCCACCAGGAAAAACCTTTTCAGCAGACCCTATTATAGCAAAGGGATTGCTACTTGCTTCCAATTAAGTAGGGAGGCACAATTATTTGTAGGATGGGTTAGCGGTAGCGTAACCCATGCGGGAGTTGGGTTTCATGCTTCAACCCAACCTACGTTCATCTTATATTTAATTCCACCCACCTACTTAGTCACTGATAACTGATAACTGAATAGAGTTTGTCAGCGAAACGTTTTTTTGTCTTAAAGTCCAGAAAACGGGTTTCTCCGAGAAACCCGTTTTCTAGGTTAACTTCGGGAAAAAAGAAGCATAAAAACGCTTCAAAATACTCGGTTAATGCTTCTTTCCAGGGTTCATCATAATTGGCGGTTGTTTGGTTCATCAATTAGGGTGATAGTTTTAATTGTTCTCCGCTTCTGGCTAAGAGTTTTAAGGTGAATGGGTGGACAATGCCTACCCTACGGCAAGATTTTCTTATTGGATTCTTGCCAAAGACTGCTTAAATTCTGCGAGAGAATTAGCAGTAGCTGCTAATTTTAGTAGCTCTTCTAAGATAGTAGGGTTAGTGATTTTGCCGATTATCTCTTCAATTTCTGAAGAAATCTGTCCAAAACGCACAGTTAAAACTGTTTTTATGGCATCACGGCTTTTTTGTAACGCTCCAATTTCCTTACCAATTTCCTTGCCTATTTCTTTACCAATTTCCTTACCGCGTTCTATTCCTCGTAACTCCATATTACTCATTAAAGGCATGGTTCTTTCCTCCTCAAATTGTTTGATTTTACTCTCTAAGCTTGACTGTAATTCAGGGGATAAAGTCATCATATTGTCGATGATTTCAAACAGTTTACTAAGTAAGGTAGGTATTACCCACCCTACTTATTTATGATGATACTAAAAGACTTCCTACACTCCTCAAAAGAATTTACTATAAGTGCGGCTT
>NZ_JADBVE010000253.1:0-4828 GCF_020245285.1 Microcystis sp. M31BS1 | reverse complement strand
CAATCAATACGATATTGTTAGTCAGTTTTACGAAGAACTGATAGAAAGAGAAACCACAGAAATTAGTTATTATTGGTATTTAGGATTATCCTATCTTTTGCAAGGAAGAGAAGAAGAAGCACAAGCTACTTGGTTATTTGTCTTCACTCAAGGAGATGAACAGGAAACCGAGTCATGGCTGCTAGAATTAAGCAATATTTTAACTACCGAAGCTAACCGACAAATAGAGTTAGAAAATCTAGAAATCTCTTGGTTAATTCGTAAACATCTACAGGAAATTAATCCCAGTTATCTCGATAATTTACTGCACTTAACCCTCGTTGAAATTAAATTAAATAGATTTGATCCTCAACAACTGCAAGAATGGCAAATACTAGAATTAATTACTCAGGGTTCAGTTAACTCTCAATTATTGGAACGGGTAGTAATTGCCGTCATACCTTACACCCATAAATATACCATAGAATTAGTTCGGTTAAGTTTACCCTATCTGTCGAATTCTTTAAAACTTCTGGATCATATTTTAAAAATTACTCGTCAGGTAGCGTTTCAAAAAAAACTACCTCTTTATTCGGTAGATTTGGCGGAAGCTTTTCTTCCCCTTTATCCCGAAAGTTGGTACTTACAAGTTAATTTATTTTGGTTTTATATCTCTTCAGATGACTATGACAAAGCAATAAATTTAGCAAATAAGTTGAAAAAGAAAAGTCAGACAATTGATTTGAAAATGTTTAGTCAATCTCTCCTCTTTAATGGCTCTTTACGATCCTCAAAATGGAATGATATCCCTAGTATTTGTCAAGAGTATAAACACTTAATTAGAGAATTTATAGAACAAAACCCCCAAGATATACATCCCTTAGTTAGAGAAAATTTACTAACAGTTATGAATCCGATTTCTTACTATGAAGATAACCCGAAAGAGAATCGACCGCTTTTAAGTCATATTGGTAGTTTTTTTCAAACAACCTACAAAGAAATGCTGGGTTTTCAAGAGGAAAGTTTTGACAAACCCAGAGAAGATAATCCCGATAAAAAACTTAAAATTGGTTACATTTCCCAAAGCTTAAAAAGTCATCCCGTGGGTTTCTTGAGTCGTTGGACTATCAATTATCACAATCGTGAGCAGTTTGATATTCACCTTTATATGGTGAGTCAACCTGTGGATGAAATAACTCAACAATGGTTTTCTAATCCCGCAGATAAAATCTATCATGCTACTGCTGATTCCCTAGCAACCTACCGCAAAATTAAAGAAGATAACATCGATATCCTTGTGGACTTAGATAGTGGTACCGGGGCAATCGTTGCCCCAGTTATTGCCTTAAAACCTGCTCCTATTCAAGTTAACTGGTTAGGTTTTGATGGTTCCGGTTTACCCGCAGTAGATTATCTTTTAGCGGATCATTATGTACTACCAGAAAATGCCCAAGAATATTATCAGGAAAAAATCTGGCGTTTGCCTAATACTTTTGTCGCTGTGGATGGTTTTGAAATAGCCGTTCCTACCCTGCGAAGAGAAGATTTAGGTATTAATAATGATGCGGTTATTTACCTAAGTTCTCAAACGGCAATTAAGCGTAATCCTGCGATGATTCGCTTACAAATGCAAATCCTCAAATCCGTACCTAATAGTTATTTCCTGATTCAAGGAGTTGCTGATGATAATTCCCTCTGGGATTTATTCTGTCAAATTGCCGCAGAAGTTGGGGTAGAAACTAATCGAATTAAGATGCTTCCTCTCTATCAGACGGAAACCTACAGGGCAAATTTAGCCATCGCTGATGTGGTTTTGGACACCTATCCCTTTAACGGTGGTACAACCACCCTAGAAACCCTCTGGATGGGAATTCCTCTGGTGGTTAAAGTGGGGCAACAATGGTCATCACGCAACGGTTATACTTTAATGATGAATGCGGGAATAACTGAGGGTATAGCTTGGAGTGATGAAGAATATGTGCAGTGGGGAATTAAGTTAGGATTGGATAAAAATTTAAGAGAAGAAGTCCGTTGGAAACTCCGAAAGTCTCGTCATACATCTCCCCTCTGGAATGCCAAACAATTTACCAGAGACTTAGAAACTGCTTATCAACAAATGTGGAATATTTATTGTCAATCTTAGCGGATAAAAACTATGCAATGGCATCAAGACATACAAACCCATTTAAACAACAATAATTATCAACTGGTGGTGCAGTTTTATGAACAATTAATTGACAACAATTCTCTGGTAATTGAGGATTATTTTTATCTAGGATTAGCCTATCTTTTACAAGATAGAGAAGAAGACGCGCAAGCTACTTGGTTACTGGTGTTGAGTCAAGCAGCCGAATCAGAATTATCGGGGTGGATAGAAACTTTAACTCAAATCTTAGATGCAGAGGCAACCAGACAAGAAAATTCCCAAAGACTAGAGACAAGTTATCTAATTCGATGGCAGCTACAAAATCTTAATCCTAGTTTTTTAAATAATCTCCTGCATCTGATGGAATTAGAAATACAATTCCAAAATTTTGCGATGGAAAAGTGCAATGATTGGTGTGTATTTGAACTGTTAGAGAATACAGCTACAGCAGCAGTTAATCTTGATTTACTGCTGCGAGTGACGGAAAAAGTTTTAATCTACCCCTGTACTAATACCATCCACTTTTTAGAATTAGCAGCCTTACATATCAATAATCCAGAAATAATTGCAGCCAAAGTTATTTCAGCAATTGTCAATTATGCTTATCAACAAAAACAAAGTGTATTTGCCATTAATTTAGTAGAACTTTGTTTGCGCTTTCTACCAGAGGATTTATACCTACAAAATAGTTTGTTTAATCTTTATAAAACCACCACTGTTGACTATAAAAAAGCCCTAGAAATTGCCGATAATTTTTATAAAAGTTGCCAGACAACTACTGAAAAGCTGTTCGGAATTTCTCTAGTGATTGGTATTTTACAAGCTAAGGGAGACTGGGGAAATTTACCTAAATTTATCGATGAATTAATACAACTAATCGAGCGACAAATTAATGCCAAGGAATTTAATGCACGTCCCTTTATTATCGACTCTATTTTAGGAGTTACTATCTGTCTTCCCTACTATCAAGATAATCCGAAAATTAATTGCTATTTACAAAGTAAACTAGCGGAAATTTTTCAAGCAAATGTGAGAAACCGCTATAACTATATCGTTCCTATTTCTTCTCCAAAATCTCCAGCAAGAAAAATAAAAATTGGTTATATTGGTCATACTCTCCGTCGTCATTCTGTGGGTTGGTTAAGTCGCTGGTTATTTCACTATCATAATCGAGATAAATTTGAAATTTACACCTATTTTGTCAACCAAGCAGCAGACGAAATTACTGAAAAATGGTTTAAAAATAACTCAGATTATAGCTATAACTTGCCAGCAAAAATTGAACAAATAACTGCCCAAATTCGTCAAGATAACTTAGATATTTTAGTGGATATTGATAGCTTAACCAATAATACAACTTATCTAGTAATGGCCTTAAAACCCGCACCTATACAAGTAACTTGGTTAGGATTAGATGCGTCGGGAATTCCTGCTATTGATTATTTTATTGCCGATAACTACGTTTTACCCGAAAATGCTGAAGAAATTTATTCAGAAAAAATCATCCGACTTCCTAACTCTTATTTATCCGTGGATGGTTTTGAAGTGGGTGTTCCCACCAGGAGA
This sequence comes from Microcystis sp. M31BS1, assembly GCF_020245285.1. Lineage (NCBI taxonomy): Bacteria > Bacillati > Cyanobacteriota > Cyanophyceae > Chroococcales > Microcystaceae > Microcystis > Microcystis sp. M31BS1. Next base: position 1,137 of record NZ_JADBVE010000253.1, on the reverse strand, counting down.
AGAACTGATTTAAATATTCCCGATGATGCTATTATTTATCTGACCGTGCAATCGGGATTAAAACGCACCTTAAACATGATTTGTCTGCAATTGCAGATTCTCCAACAGGTTCCTAATAGCTATCTTTTAATCAAAGGTTTTGCCGACAAAGAAACCATTCGAGAATTATTTCTCAAAAGTGCCGACGAATTGGGAATTAGTCAAGATAGATTAAGATTTTTGCCCAATGATTTGCATGAGGAAACCCATCGCGCTAATCTAGGAATTGCTGATATAGTTCTCGATACCTATCCCTATAATGGTGCTACCACAACCCTAGAAACCCTCTGGATGGGGATTCCTTTAGTCACTAGGGTTGGTGAACAATTCGCAGCCCGCAATAGCTATACTTTTATGAAAAATGCCGGCATTAGTCAGGGTATAGCTTGGAGTGAGGAGGAATATGTGCAGTGGGGAATTAAGCTAGGATTGGATCAAAATTTAAGGGAAGAAATTCGTTATCAATTACGTCAATCTCGTCATACATCTCCCCTCTGGAATGCCAAACAATTTACCAGAGATTTAGAAACTGCTTATCAACAAATGTGGAATATTTAGGGTGCATCTCATTTTTGTCAATCTACTAAGTTGGGATTTTTAAGGGAAAACTCTCTTTTAAAATTGGGCTTTACTTCCGATTTTATCGCTCAATCCAAGCTTTTGGGGGGTAGAACCCCCCAAACCCCTAGGGTTGATTCATAGTAGGGTTGATTCATGAATCAACCCTACCCAAACCCCCCGTTGGGGGCGTGGCGCCGCCCCCAAACCCCGGAGCGCATTAGTTTTTCGGTGGGCTGCTTACAGGTAGTTGTTAATACTTTTGTACGCATTTGAGAGTGACTGATAATTGCTGATTGTCGGTATTTTTGCAAATGTGAGATGCAGCCTTCCTACCTTCTCCCCACACCCCACACCCCACACCCCACACCCCGCTCCCCTGGTGTTAGGCCCAGAGAAAGGGAGCATCTCACTTACGCGATGAGTAATTATACTTAGCCTAAAAGCCACTCTTAATCGTGTCTTGGAACGAAATAGAGGCTTTTAAAGACCGCGTACATGGAGAATTAAAACAAGAATTACCCTCGAAAAGCCTATTTT
>NZ_JADBVE010000252.1:0-5661 GCF_020245285.1 Microcystis sp. M31BS1 | reverse complement strand
TTGTCGAGGTTTTATCGAAATCAACTAGAGATTATGACCGTACTGATAAGTTTAAGTTTTATCGCTCAATTCCTGAGTTTAAAGAATATATTTTGATTGATCAATACCGTTATTATGTTGAACAATTTTATCAACAAAATAATGGGGAGTGGTTGTTTAAAGCCTCTGAATCAGACAAAGATGCTTTAAGGTTTCATTCTGTGGATTTTCAAATGTCATTGCTGGATATTTATCAACGCATTGATTTTAATTTAACTGAAGAATAATGATTAAATCCAATCTCGACTATCTACAAGAATCAATGGTTAAAATCCTCAATGAAAAAGGGGATACGCTGGGTTCTGGGTTTATTATTCGAGAAGATGGTTATCTCATTACCTGTCATCACGTTATCTATCTTTTACCCTCTTTAAGAGTAAATTATCAAGGGAAAGAATACGCATCTCAATGGTGTCAAGAATATTCTAATCCAGAAGTTGATATTGCTATTCTTAAGATTAAGATTGAGAATGCTAAACCTGTGAAGATTGTTAATTTTCAAGCTGGGTTAAATTGCGTCACAGTTTATGGATTTCCTAGAGAAAAAGAGAAGAATTTTCCAGAAGGATTTGATGTGAATGCCGATAAAATTACTGTCAGTGCGCCTTTAAATCTGCTTTCGACTTATCCTAATAATAAGATTGAATATAAGAATCCTTGGAATAAATTACCTGATAAATCTTCTAATTTTCTGACTCACAGAATTAATGCTAAGGTTGATAGGGGTACAAGCGGAGGTGCTGTTTTTTCGGAAGAATTAGGAGGAGTTTTAGGGGTTATTCAATCGAGTAAAACTGATGAAAGTTATGTGATTCGGTGGGATAATATTTTAGATATTTTAGATAAACTGGGGTTAGAACCTACCAAAAATGCTGTTTGTCGATTTTTAGAAAAAATTCAAGATGAATTTCAATATCTTCAATTCTTTCATACTCGTCAAAAAATCTCGTTATTAAAGCAATATATTCCTATTGAAGTTACTTTAGAAAGACGCTATAACCATGAGATTGAAACATGGCAAGCTTATACAGGTGATGAGGGAACATTAAAGAAAATCTATGCCTTAAAAGGGTTTACTGAGGAACAGCAACGGGAAGAAAACAAAAAAGTACAAGTTGATTGGGAAGAAGCCAAAGATAAACACAATAAAATGATGATTCTTGCTGATCCTGGAATGGGTAAATCAACTCTTTTAAGGATGGAAGCATTAAAAATTGCTAGGGAAGAATTAGGGAAGTTAGGTGTTAATACTCCTCAACCCTTCTTAAACAATCGGGAGAAGGTTAAGGTTAAGGATGTGATTCTTCCTTTGTATTTTCGGCTATCTGAGTTAGCAAATAAATTAGCAGAAAAAAATGATGATATTATTAACATAATACCTCAGTTAATTGATAAAAATTTTCAGATTGAGTCTATTGTCAAACAAAAGCTAGAACAGGGAAAATGTGTCTTATTTTTAGATGCTTTAGATGAAGTTTCTTCTATACAACTACATAAACTCAATACAAAACTTGAGAATTTTTTAGATAATTCTCCTTGTAAAATTTATCTAACTTCTCGCATTGTGGGTTATAGTGGCAAATTTTCAAAGGAAGTCAAAGAGGTAGAAATTGTTCCCTTTACTGATCAAAAGACAGCCGAATATATCAAAACCTGGTTTGTTAATGCGGAAGGTTATTTAGAGAATGATTTGGTATCAGCGGACGGTTTAATTGAGGAGTTGAAAAATAAACCGCAAATTCAGGGTTTAGCACAAAATCCTTTATTACTTTCTTTAATTTGTAGTCTCTATCAAACTCAGGATTTAATTTTACCAGCAAAACGTAATGAAGTATATAAACAAGCAGTTGATTATATGCTGCGTGATTGGGTAGAAAATAGAAAGCTGGTATCAGTATCAGGCGGAAAGCGGATAGCGAAGATCAGATTATTAGAGATTGTGGCTTATGAGTTATCTTGTCGAGAAGAAGAAATTTTTATTTTCCAAGAAGAAGACTTTTTTAATGTTTTAGAAAGATATTTACGCCATGAAGAAGTATCAACAATTTTCCAGCAATCAAATAGTGATGAATTAATGATAGAGTTATGCGAGGAAGATGGGATTATTCAGAAGTTTCATGAAAAAGGAGATCAATATCTATTTTTACATCGCACTTTCCAGGAGTATTTTACCGCTTGTTATCTTCATCAACGGATCAAGAAAAATCAAGAGGATGGAATTGCGTTAGTCAAGGCGCATTTCTGGGATCATGATTGGCATGAGACGATTATTTTGTTAGCGGGGATGATGTCTGATGCTAGTCTTTTATTAGAAGCAATTTTACAGGAAAAAGATGATATTTTTGCGACTTTATTGATACTGGCTAGTAACTGTCTGGCGGAAAGTAAAAATATTCAAGATTCTCTGATTAATCAGATAGTCGATAAGCTTTATAAGGTGTGGCAGCGTGATTTTAGTTTAGAGTATATCAACAAGACAATGGTGACATTAGGGAAGACTTTTCCCGTGATGAGAAGACGATTAGAAAACGCACTTAAGGATTCACCTTGGTATGTCAGAGATAGTAAATTTAATGCAGCAGAATTGTTAGGTAAAATCGGCAATCCTGAATCGATATCCGCTTTAAGTGCGGCATTAGATGATTCGGAAAAGAGAATTAAAGAGTCTGCTGAATATGCTTTGCGAAAGGTAGATAAAGAAGATCGCCATATACTCATTTTTGGGATGATCGATAGAGAAGAAGCTTTCAGAGGTTGGGCATTAAAAGCATTAGGAGAAATTGGCAATTCTGAAGCATTACCAACTATTATTCGGGCGTTAAATTATTCAGATTGGTTTAGAGATAATGCTGCAATAATTTTAGGAAAAATGAACAGAAAGCAAACTTTAGCTTTACCCTCTTTAATTTCAACACTATCTGATTCTGAAAAAAGTGTCAGATTTTGGGGGGTAAAAGCTCTAGGTGAAATTGGTATTGGTAATTCGGAAACAATACAAGCTTTGATTACAGCACTCAATGATGTGAAAACTAGAGGGAATGCAGTAGAAGCGTTAAGTAAAATTAACAATTCAGCAGTAGTATCAGCTTTAATCGAGACAATTAAAAATTCAGATGGGGATTTCAGAAGTTATGCAGCAGTAGCTTTAAGTAAGATTACTAATCCAGATGCAGTACCAGTGTTAATAGAAGCAGTGAATCATTCAGCTTTTCATGTTTATATTAGATACTCTGCGGTACAAGCTTTAGGTAATATTGGCAACCCAGAAGCCGTGTCTGCTTTAATTGCGGTGCTGAATGATTCAGAAATAAATGATATATATTATGCAGCAGATGAACTTGTCAGAAATAAGGCAGTAGAAGCATTAAGTAAAATTGGAACTCCACAAGCGGTGTCAGGTTTAATTGAGGCGCTTAATCATCCCTATCAGGAAGTCGCAGGTAAAGCGGCGGAAGCTTTATTAAATATTGGCACTGAGAAAGCCTACTTAGGTTTAATGACAGCACTTAATCATTTAGATGAAAATGTTAGGGAATATGCGGTAGAAGCGTTAGGAGAAATTAACAACATTGGCAGCACAGCAGCGATGCCTATTTTAATCGAGGCACTAAATAATCCTTATCAGGAAGTTAGAAGCTCTGCAACGATGATTTTTGCAAAATTTCCTTCGGGATTGGTGGTTCTTCCAGAATTTAGGCAAGCTTTCATTGCGTCGCTTAATGATTCAGATAAGACTGGTAGAGACTGTGTAGAAACCGCTTTAAGCTTGCTTCTTAATCCAGAAGAAGTATCAGCTTTAATGACAGCATTAATTAATTCAGATGAGACTATCAGAAACAATGCTATAGAATCTTTAGGCGGAATATTAGACAAAATTGGCAATCCAGAAACGATGTCAGGTTTAAGTATGGCACTAGAAGATTCAAATAATCTTCTCAGATGCTATTCGGCAATATTGTTAACAGTTTATTTAAATGGAAAAGGCAATCCAGAAGCTTTACCAATTTTAATCAAGGCACTTAATCATTCAGATGAGTATGTTAGACGCATGGCTGTAAGTGGTTTAGGTGAGAGCGACAATCCAGAAGTAGTGCCAGCTTTAATTATGATGCTAAATGATTCGGATTATGATGTCAGAGGCAGAGCAGTAATGGCTTTAGCAAATATCAGTCATCCAAAAGCGATACCAGCCTTAATTGAAGCTTTGAATGATGTAAATAAATATGTCAGATTTGTGTCAGCAGATGCTCTAAGCAAAATAGGCAATTTAGAAGTGATACCAACTTTAATTGAGGGGTTAAATGATTCAGAAGAGAATATCAGAGTCTTCGCGGTAACAGCTTTAAGCAAGATAAACAATCCTATAGTGATACCAGTTTCAATTGAAGCACTGAATAATTCCGATAAGAATGTCAGAGCGTTAGCTGCACAAACTTTAGGAAATATCGGCAACTCGGAAGCAATACAAGCTTTAATTGAGACATTAAATGATGAAGATGATCAGGTTCAATACATTGCTCAACTCGCTTTAAGCCAAATAGGCAATTCAGAAACAATATCAGCTTTAATCGATGTAATAAAGTATTCAGAGCATGATGCCAGATGGTATGCAAAAACAGCTTTAATTGATATTGGTAACTCAGAAGTAGTGTCAGCTTTAATTGTGGCACTGAAAGATTCAAATAAGTATGTCAGAAGTTTGGCGGCAGAAGCGTTAGGTGAGATAGGCAACCCAGAAGCAGTAACAGCTTTAACTGAAGCACTGACAGAGGCAGATGATTATGTTTTAGAATTCGTAGCAGAAGCATTAGAAAAGATGGGCGACTTAAGAACCTTGAAACAAATCATTTATCGTTGGGATATTGATATTTATGAATCAAATGTCTTTCTGCTTGCAAGAAAACTCGCCATCCGCTATCGCAAAACTAAAACCTCAGTTATTCCAGTTTATCGTCAGCGATTTAGATTTCTCGTAAAGCGCATTAGAGGAATTATTGTTATGTTAATCTCATCATTAAGAGACAAATAAAATCGTGACTATTGCAGACTCGCAATTCCCACCCAGAAAGCCAAGCCGAAACCTGACTTGATGGTTTATCCTGAAAGAATGGAGAAGACGATAAAACACTTGAGTAAAAAGATACGGTTCTTCGGTTTGTCTTATGCAATGGACGGGGGTTATAAGGAATGAAACCCTTATATAGACAGACATTGCTGCGATTTTTATCAATTGTTTTTGATCTAGAGCGAACTAATTAATTAAATCTCTTGCCAGATAAAGATTTAGTCGATTTATGCCACCCGCTCGAACCATACCAAGTAACGAAGAACCTTTTTAACAAGCTTTATCAATCTATTCATAATAAATATTGGCAGAGGATTAAAGATTAGTTATTGTGACTAACTCTTTTGATTAGAAAAAGATAAACTTGAGAATCTTCAGTCAAATTTATTGAATCAAAATCAGCTGTACTTAATTTAAATGGCTCTTCGGTTTGTGTTATGCAATGGACGGGGGATATAAGGGATGGAACCCTTATGTAGAAAAGCATTTGGCCATTTTTGTCAATTGTTTTTGATCTAGAGCGAACTAATCAATTAAATCTCTTACCAGATAAGGAT
>NZ_JADBVE010000251.1:0-13439 GCF_020245285.1 Microcystis sp. M31BS1 | reverse complement strand
TCGGCTCTTCTGGTTTCTGTGTGTAAACGAGGTCTATACTGATAGTTTCTTCTTTCAAAATAGTCCTAAAAGTCTTGCCCAGTAAGCATTTAACCTTACATAAGCAAAAATTATCACACAAAGTCGAGAAGAGCCAAATTTTCTTTTTCTAAGATGGATAATGCTTTGATAGCATTATTTTTATTAGAGGCAATTGTGATCCTAACCTCTTGCTTGTTTACTAATCGCTCATAAATAAGTTTATCGCTATGACCTTCAACAATTAAAAAAACTCCCTCATGATCGCTGCGTAGTAAACGAATGCTATTAGCAATTCTGTCAGGTGTTATCTGTTCTCTCATCTTTGCTTTTTTGCTTTGGTTTCTCTAATTCAACTGTCAAATCCCAACGATCATTAATAATATCAGGAGAATGGGTAGCCATCAAAATATCTAACCCGGAAAGTTTCGTGATTTCCTGTAAGTCTTTTAAAAATTCCTGCTGCCATGAAATATGAAGTGACATTTCTGGTTCATCAATTAAGATCAAAGTATTAGGTTTAACTTTAAATAACAATTCATATAAAATTACTAATTCGTGCTGTTCCCCAGAAGATAAATCTGTTGGCGATAAAACCTCCCCTTCTTGGGTAGTGAAGATAAACCCTTTGCTTTGATCAATAGTAACACTTTTGAAAGAATATTTTTTATTAATTATATTTTTAAATAGCTCTACTTTAGGATAAATGTCATTGAATACATTGAGCTTTTTATCTACATCCTCAATATAAACCGATAATAACTTTCTGGTGCTATCATCAATACTATCTTTAACTTGGAAGTTAGAATCTTCATCTTTTTTCAATAGTCCTGCACTAATTAATTGATTTCTTTCGCTTTCAAGTTGATCAATTTTTTCCCTTAGTTCATCATCGGTCAATGATGCCTTTTTTTGTACAACTCTCGCTGGAAAGGTTCGGTCTAAAGTTTGAGATAGTTGTCCATACTCTGCTAATTTAGTTTGAATATTTTCTGCTAAATCTTCAGAATAGCTGGCCACAGAGTACAATGTCATCGGCATCCTTATAGTTCTGCCATTTTTGGCACTATTGGAAATATCTAATAGACGTTGTGATTCAATAAAACGAACATTAATAGAGTCTATAATTTTCTTTAACCAATCAGGATATTCTTTCTGGAATTGCTTGGGTAAATATTCTCCAAATCGTTCATAAATATCTTCTAAATCCATAATTTCTTTTGTGGGGGTATAGAGCCATTTTTCTGATCCAACTCTATCTAAACCGGGTATGAAATCATCTATCATGCTGAGAGGGAAAGAAATTGTTTTCCCGTCTAGTAAATTAGGATAAAAAGTCAGTTTTTCTTTTTGATCGGAGGAAGTAAAATTAAAATTAATCTTTGGTCTTACATTACTTTTTTTATTCTTACTGGTGGAATCTTTGACAACATCCACAAAGCTGTTATCGTCAAAAATTATAGTAAATTTTTGAAAAGGAATAGCTCTTATATCTGAATACTTTAAGTTAAAAAAGCCATTGACTAATCGCAGTATTGAGGTTTTCCCAAAGCCATTTTTACCATGAATAATAGTTATTCTTTCCTCCATATTGAGATTAATTGTATGGTCAAATATGTCAAAAAGATGCTTAACTGTAATTTGTTTAATTCTCATAATTTTCTGGGAGCAAGCGATTAAACTTAGACGCACTCTACTACTCATAACTTGAGAGGATCGAGGCGTTGAAGCTAGAAATTTTGGCAGACGTTTTCAAAAAACGCCTATAGACACTGTATTATACCAAATCCCTTTTTAATAGTATGATTAACTCCCAATCGAACTTTAACAACCCAGTCCCTTCTCCTAGCCGCCACTTAACCTGACAGTATATATTAAGAAAAGCAACAAATGCTTTACAGATAAACAAAAATATGCAGCAAATTCTAGGATTAGAGACACAAGCAAAAATTTGGCATTGGCGGGGATTCAAAATCACCTATCAAAGTGCGGGGGAGACAGGACCGGCGATCGTGCTTGTGCATGGATTTGGGGCATCTTGGGGACATTGGCGGAAAAATATCCCCGTTTTAGGCGAAAAATGTCGCTGTTTTGCCCTAGATTTAATTGGTTTTGGCGGTTCCGACAAACCCGAACCAAAAAACGAGATCGATTATACTTTCGAGACTTGGGGGGCGCAAATTGCCGATTTTTGTCGGGAAGTGGTGGGGGAACCTGCTTTTTTGGCGGGTAATTCCATCGGTTGCGTGGCCATTATGCAGGCTGCCGTCGATTATCCCGATTTTGTCCTTGGGGTAGCGGCGATTAATTGTTCCCTCAGACTACTGCACGAAAGAAAACGGGGGGAATTACCCTGGTATCGTCGTTTAGGCGCGGATATTGCCCAAATAATTCTCAAAAACAAGGCAATTGGGGCTTTTTTCTTCCAACAGATCGCTAAACCCCAGACAGTGCGTAAAATTCTCCTGCAAGCTTATCGGCGCTCGGAAGCAGTAACGGAGGAATTAGTAGAAATAATCCTAAAACCCGCCCGAGATCCAGGAGCGTTCAAGGTTTTCCTCGCTTTTACCGCTTATTCTGGCGGCCCGCTGCCAGAAGACCTGCTGCCGATTCTCCCCTGTCCGGCTATTCTGCTTTGGGGTAGCGAAGATCCCTGGGAACCCTTGGCCTTGGGCCAAGAATTAGCACGATTCCCGACAGTAAAACAGTTTATCCCCTTAGCTGGTTTAGGCCACTGTCCCCAGGATGAGGCCCCAGAAATAGTTAATCCGATTTTATTAGAGTTCCTGCAAGCTTATAGCTAAGTTCCTCTAGTAACCAGAAGACCTGGTATTAATGGGTTGTTGGATGGAGAAACCTCGGTTAATACTTTGAGGGGGAACTTGATTGGGGGTGCCATTATTGTTGGGTGGCATTCCCTGATTGGGATAACCAGTGACGTTCGGTTGACTGCCGTAGATGGGGGGTTGATATACAGGGGGTTGATAATAGTTGGATTGGTTGCTAGGGCCCGGGACCGGGTTAGGGTTGGCATTATTCCAGGAGGGTAGGGGTTGAACATTTTGTTGTTCAGGGGAATAATTTCCCTGGGGGTTTACTTGATTCGGGCTGCCCCCGGGGTTGAGATTAGGAGAATTATTCAAGTTAGCAGTCCGCGAGCGATTTTCGATTTCCCTTTGTAAAGGATAATTGCTACTGTCGCCACTAATCGGTCGCAGTTGAATCGGTTGCAGACTTTTACTAGCCTTCGGTGCCTGATTTTGCTTAGTCTGCGGCATTAACGGCGCAAATAAGGAGGGTTTCTGGTTCTTATCGGGATTAGTATTTAGAGGATTAAAAGGCTGCGTCGAGGCCGGTTTGTTCTGGCGGGCGGTATTATTATGGGCAGGAATGGCTGGCAATGGTACAGTACTGGGGAGAGGAGTATCGGTAATCTGGTTGGCCCGGATTTCCCGCTCCTCTAAGGACATTCCTGGGGTATCTAATACCGAACCCAACCATTCAGGGTTCTGTTGATATACCCACAAACCAATTAGAGCCAAGGAAAATATTCCTAACGGCAGCCAAAATAAAGGTTGGGCAAAGGGTTTTAATCCTGCCAGGAAATAGCGCATGGAAGAAGAATCTTTATAGTCACTCATACCGCTTAACCCTCTATAGGTTTTCCCCCATGCTATCAAATCAGTGAGCAGTTATCAGTTTTTTTGCCCTCAGCCTTGCACAACAGGTGACGCTTAGGTTGCTCCCAGTATTGCTGCTTACGAACAAAAGTATCGTCAAAGCTCAGGCTCTAGGTTTCAATCTTAAGAGTTTTCAGTTCCCCGTTCCCTGATACGGCGTAGAATGATAAGATTGTTTTCAAAGATACAATAGGCGTTTGTCTTCGCTAGAGAGTTTATGAAAGTTGGCGATCGAGTTCGTGTAATTGAGTCTGTGGTAGTTTATCACCATCCTGAACACAAATCGGATCCTTTTGACGTGAAAGGACTAGAGGGAGAGGTGAAAGGGATTGTCACCGAATGGCGTGGTAGGCCGGTTAGCGCCAACCTACCCGTCCTCGTCGAGTTCAGTAAAAAGTTTAAAGCCCATTTTCGAGATTTTGAGTTAGAAATCGTGGAAAAAGCCGCCGAATAGGGACTTTTTCGCTTATTTAAGCTACAAAGCGAATAAATTTATTTTTGCCCACCTGTAGGACTTTTCCGGTTAAAGCTTCGGCTGTCTCAAAACTTTTGTCCACATCGGTGATTTTCTCGCTATCGATCCTCACAGCGCCCCCCTGAATCTGTCTTCTCCCTTCGCCGCTACTTTTACACAAGCCGGTGGACGAGAGAAGATAGAATAATTTCAGGGGAAAAGTGACCGCTGCTAGGGAAAATTCGGGTACAGAAGCAGCGGCCGCTGTATTTCCCTGTAGAACTATCTCCTGCGCCGTTTTTTGTGCTTTTAATGCCTCCTCTTTCCCGTGAAACTGGGCAACTACCTCGATCGCCAGTTTTTTTTGTGCCTCCCGCGGATTGCTCGCAATAGCATCTAATGGCAAATTTGTCAATAGTTCGTAATAATCTTTTAACAAAGCGTCGGGGGTTTTTTCCAGTTTCGAGTACATGGACAGGGCCGATTCCCGCAATCCCACATAATTATTCAGGGATTTGGACATTTTTTGACTGCCATCGGTTCCGATTAAAATCGGTAAAAGTAGCCCGAATTGCGGTTTTTTACCGAAATATTTCTGCAAATCACGACCGACGGCAATATTAAATTTTTGATCAGTTCCTCCCAATTCGACATCGGCCTCGACAGCGACGGAATCATAACCCTGCATTAAGGGATAGAGAAATTCATGGAGAAAAATCGGGTTTTCCCGGTCGTAGCGTTCGGAAAAGCCTTCTTTTGCCAACATTTGCCCGACGGTCATGGTGGAGAGAAGTTCGAGAATTTGCGATAGGTCTAATTTCCCCAACCATTCCGAGTTATAGCGAATTTCTAGGCGATTAGGCGTGTTAAAATCTAAAATTGGGCGTAATTGTGCCAGATAATTCTCGGCATTGGCTCTCACTTCTTCGATGGTTAATTGTTTTCTAACTTCCGATTTTCCGGTCGGATCGCCGATTCTAGCGGTAAAATCACCAATAATCACCACTGCCACATGACCGGCATCCTGGAAAGCACGCAGTTTCCGAAAAGGGATACTATGACCTAGGTGAATATCGCTGCCGGTGGGGTCAATACCTAGTTTAATTCTTAAAGGGCGATCAGTAGTTTGCAGTAGTTGGGTTAAATTTTCCCTAGGATCTTGGGAGTCGGGTTGATGGGGGAATAGGTCACTGGTGCCACGGGTTAGCCAGTCTAGGGAGGAAGATACGGTCATTGTTGCTCATTTTCCACAGCCTTCCCATTATAGTTTTTTATTATGTCAAGTAACAAGCCAAAGGTAAATAAACTGGTATCTTCAATAAGAGTCGATAACATCTTGACAATTCTCCCGATCAAATATAGAGTCTTAAAATCTTCTTTTTCAAAATTATCAAAAAATTTCCCTGTCTTGAATTGCGATCAGATAAGCCGATGAATCCTAGTTTTAATAACTCTATACCAGTGCAGAGGATCAAAGTTTCTGTAATTGTTTCTACCTATAAATCAGCAGAGTTTATCTGGGGTTGTTTAGAGGATTTAGTTACTCAAACTCTTTATGAAAAGGGAGAATTAGAAATTATTATTATCGATAGTGCTTCTCCGGAGAATGAAGGGGAGATTATCCAAGAGTTTCAAGAGAATTACCCTAATATTATTTACCAGAGAACTAGAGAACGAGAAACCCTCTACTGCGCTTGGAATCGTGCTATTAAACTAGCTAGGGGTTCCTATCTCACCAATGGGAATACTGATGATCGTCGCTGTTTCAATGCTCTGGAAATTATGGCTAATTATCTAGATAACAATAGAGAGATTAGTTTAGTTTATGCCGATCAATTAATTACCACCATCAAAAATGATACTTTTGCCACTACCCCAGCTTTAAAACATTGGAATTGGCCAAATTACTCCTATCAACAGATGCGTCAAGGTTGTTGTGTGGGTTCTCAACCAATGTGGCGAAAAATGCTGCACGATAAATATGGTTATTTTCAGGAAAATTTTCGCTGTGCTGGTGATTACGAATTTTGGTTAAGAATCGGCAGTCAAGGGGAAAAAATGGCTTTGATTCCTGAGATTTTAGGGTTATATTATTTAAATCTCCAAGGCTTAGAACATGGCAGTAATGGTCAAGCATTACAGGAACATTATCAAGTGTGTAAAATCTATGAAATTCCTCACTCAGAAATTAAGGATATAGAGATTAAACCCAATCCAGTTAAGATGGAAGATTTAGGCATAATTTTAAATAAGGATGAGCGAGAAAAATTACAAACAATTCAAGCTATCTCCCGGAAAAGATGCCCAATTATTGTTATTGATGGCGTGATCTTTCAACTTGAGCAACGAAAATTAGCCAGGATTTGGTCTTCAATTTTAGAATATTGGAGTCAATTAGAATTTAGTCAACACATTGTTATTTTAGATAGAAATAACACCGCACCAAGATGGGAAGAATTTAAATATTGGCCTGCGGAATCCTACGATTATAATTGTACGGGAAAGGATGCCAGAAAAATTCAAGCTATCTGCGATCGCCTACAGGCTAATTTATTTATTTCCACTTTTTATACCAGTCCCTTAACCACTCCTTCTCTACTTTTTCTTGCTTCTGAGTTCCCAGAAGAAAACGGCAATTTACCAGTGGATTTAGAAAAACACTATGCCATTTTGTCCGCTTCTAAAATCATCGCTTTTTCCTTTAATATTGCCCAAGATTTAAGAAAGTTATACCCAAAAATTACCCCCGAAAAAATTGATATTATCGAGTTTTTTGAAATTAATCAAAAAATAGCGGAAGAAATCACTGATTTTCTCTGGTATGCGCTCAGTGAAACTAAGGAATCAAGTCAGAATCAAGTCTGGTTAGAGTTAAGAAAATTACAGGAAGCACAACAGACAATGTATCTGAAACAACAGCAAGATTATCATACTAGGCAAGGGATGGGAATATCCCTAAAAGAATTAGATAATAATCATAACTATCTCCAGAAAAATAATCAGGAATTACGGGAAGAAATTAACTATTTGTCCTCCCGTAAGGGAATAGTAAAAACCCTATCGAAAACTTCTATTTTACTTCTTGCTAAGATCAAGAAAAAACTCCCAATGTTTTAGGGAATTAAGGGAAAGTTTCCTAACAATGCTCCGATCCTGGCACGGCAGTGCCTAAAAGTGGTAAAGTAATGTTAAGAATTAGAGGAGAAAACACTGTGCCACATTCGATCGTCACTGGAATTTGTGAAGGGGTTGCTGATTGCGTTTCCGCTTGTCCTGTTGCTTGTATCCATCCGGGACCAGGTAAAAATTTTAAAGGAACCGATTGGTATTGGATTGATTTTGCCACTTGTATTGACTGTGGTATCTGTTTACAAGTATGCCCCGTCGAAGGTGCAATTCTGCCGGAAGAACGTCCCGATTTACAAAAAACTCCCTAATTTATCAGTTATCAGTTATCAGTTATCAGTTATCAGTTATCAGTTATCAGTTATCAGTTATCAGATGTAAGTTTTAAGTTATCAGATGTAAGTTTTCAGTTTACTGATTACTGTTCACTGAAAATGCTTCCCACTTCCCCATTCATAATTCATATTACTCTCTCCTATCTCCTTTTTACCTTACCATGAATTATCTTTTAGAAGTTGAACAGGTTTATGCTGGTTATGTGCAGGATTTATACATATTGCAAGGGGTTAACTTTCGCATTGCACCGGGGGAATTAGTCACGGTTATCGGTCCCAATGGTGCGGGAAAATCCACCCTCGCTAAGACGATTTTTGGTTTATTAAAACCCAGTGCTGGAACTATCACTTTTAAGGGAAAAAATATCACTGGTTGGAAATCTAATCAAATCGTTCCCCTCGGTATGGGTTATGTTCCCCAAATTGCTAATGTTTTTCCGTCCCTGAGTATCGAGGAAAATCTAGAAATGGGGGCTTTTACCAGTAAAAAAGCGATTAAACCCCTAAAAGAGCGCATTTATGCCATGTTTCCCCGTTTGCTTGAGCGCCGTCGTCAGAAAGCTGGCACTTTATCCGGAGGAGAAAGACAGATGTTAGCCATGGGAAGAGCGCTAATGTTGCAACCAGATTTATTAATTCTCGATGAACCTTCGGCAGCTTTATCTCCTATCTTAGTAACCAGCGTTTTTGAACAGATAAAAGCGATTAATCAGACGGGAACTGCCATTATTTTAGTGGAACAGAATGCCAAAAAAGCCCTAATGATGTCCGATCGAGGTTATGTTTTAGAAAGTGGTCAAGATCGTTTTCAGGGATCCGGTCAAGATTTACTCAATAACCCGAAAGTAGGGGAATTATACCTCGGGGCGGCTTATCATGGCGCACCAGGAAGGGATTGATATTAAAAGGTATAGGAGAGGGGGAGTGGGTACGGTTAATTCATAGTAGGGTTAATTCATAAGTACCTAGGCAAAATTATTTACACATGACGATCATTGCCCCGTAAGGGTTTTAGCTCGATCGGGCAGGTAATTAATTTTGCATGACTACTTAGTAGGGTTGATTCATAGTAGGGTTGATTCATGAATCAACCCTACCCAAACCCCGGAGCGCATTAGCTTTTCGGTGGGATGCTTACACGCGATTGTTCATATTTTTGTACTAATTTAAGAGTCACTGATAATTGCTGATTGTCGATATTTCTGCAAATGTGGGATGCACCGGGGGGAGATTTTTTCAGTGAACAGTAAACAGTAAACAGTGAACTGAAAACTCAAATCTGACGACCGACGACCGACTACCGAAAACGAAGTTTCACTTTTTAGCATACCAGCGCCATAAAACTCGGGCTAAACGTTGGGGATCGTGACGAACTTTGGCAGTAACTTCATCTTCTGCCATTACATTCGCTAAAACAATGCGATAACCCATTTTTCCCACTTCCTCGCGATCTAAAAAGACGGGATGACTATGCTCTTGGGCGTATAATTGTAGGGATTGGGGCGATGGTGCAGTTCTTTGGGCCAAAACCGCATCAAAGACGCGTTCTTCACAAACTCCTTCGATTGCTCGCAAATGATCAGCCACCGAATAATTATCCGTTTCCCCCGGCTGGGTCATAATATTACAAACATAGACACGGGGGACTGTCACCTGTGCTAGGGCCTGACGAATTGCGGGAACCAACAAATTAGGGATAATACTGGTATAAAGACTACCCGGCCCGATAATAATATAATCTGCCTCCTTGATCGCCGCTAAAGCCGCCGGTAAAGCGACCGGATCGGCAGGATGACAGCCAATCTGACGAATTTGCCCCATAGCTTCGGTTATCTTCGATTCTCCCTCAATAATGCGCCCATCGGCCAACTTAGCCCAGAGACTAACATCGGTAAGGGTAGCAGGTAGCACTTTACCGCGAATGGCCAAAACTTTGGCACTAGCATCGATCGCCTGTTCCAGATCCCCAGTAATCTCGGTCATAGCGCTGATAAATAAATTACCAAAACTGTGGCCCGATAAACCATCCCCGGCATGAAAGCGATATTGAAACAATTCCGTTAATAACTTTTCCTCATCGGCCAAAGCGGCGATACAATTGCGAATATCCCCCGGGGGTAAAATGCCCATTTCCCGACGTAATCGGCCTGAAGAACCGCCATCATCAGCTACGGTGACAATAGCGGTGATATTAGAACTATACTGTTTTAAACCGCGTAAAAGCGTCGATAAACCCGTACCGCCACCAATTGCTACAATTTTCGGGCCGCGATGGAGACGACGATGGGTGCGTAGGAGATCGACTAATTCCTCCGATGCGTCCGGTTGTAGTGCTTCTGTAATCGTTTCGACGGTGCGACTCTGACCCCAGAATAACAAAAAGACACCCAGCAAAACCGCCAGCGGCCCGGAAACAGAATTAGGGACCAAACGGGCGATCGTTTCTAATGCTTGGGAAACAAACTCTAAAAAGCGATTAACCGGGGTTAATTTTACCCAAATAGCCAAACCGAAGGAGGTGAGAAAAACGCCGGTTAAACTAATTAAAAGCCAGCGTTTGACAAAAAGACCGGGAGAAAGCCATTTAAACCAACGATTAACCCGTTTAGGCGTTTTTCTGCCCACAGAAGCGGCTATTTTCCCCTTCTGAGCGTTGAGTTCCCGTAGCGTCTGTTTAAATGGACTCATAGATGTGGCCTGGCAGCGAACGCATTGATTCTGGAGAGACTGTAGCCGAAAAAGGGAACAAACTCAAGTTAACCTAACCTCCCACCTGGGAATAGGCAGCCTCGGAAATTGTGGGAATATCGGCGTATTTGCCGATAACCGACTGTATAATGCTGTAAACACAGGCGGCAAATGCTCCCAAAAAGACGACGTTAAAAAGAGTTTCTACCACTAAATTCGCCCCCAAACCCTGAGCAAAGAACTTTAAGACCAATCCCAATAAATACACCAAAATATCGATTAAAATCGCCTGCATGGTGTTAAACCGGATAAAATGACTGATGCGGGGATTGCGTACCACGGCCAAAAAGAGGACGAAAAAGATAATTAAACTGCCAAAGCTTCCCAGAGAACTATAGAGAAAAGCTAAGGGAGTTAAAACTATTGCTAAGGCCGCTCCTAAAAAAGGAATTTGCTGGAAGATAAAGATACCGAAGGCAAAGGCCGAATATAAGGGTAAAAGATATACTAAAGCTGCAAAAATGCGATCTTTTGTATCGGTTGAGCCACGCCAAGTCATAATCTATCGTCTCCTGAGACTACTGCTAACTCCCTCCAAGATAACCCGGCAGCCCACCAGACTTCCCATAACCGAAGAAATTGATCGAGGCCGAAGATTCTTGGACCTCGATCGATTTTTTCTCAAACAGAGACGGGGTGCTTGGTTTCCTGTAACAGAGCCAGATATTCCTCCTTAAAATACTGTAGGGTACTTAAAATCGGATTGGGAGCGCTTTGACCAAGACCACAAAGACTGGTTTCTTTAACCATTTGACAGAGATGTTCTAGGTTTTCGAGGTCGTGAATATCGGCCTTTCCGTCGATAATTTTGGCCAATAATTCAAACATTTGTACTGTTCCCGTGCGACAGGGGATACATTTACCACAGGACTCCTCGCGACAGAATTCCATATAGAATTTCGCCACTTTGACCATACTGGTACTATCATCCATAACCACCATACCCCCGGATCCCATCATTGAACCGAGTTTGGCTAAGGATTCGTAATCCACGGGAGTATCGAGTAAATTAGCGGGAATACAACCCCCAGAGGGGCCGCCGGTTTGTACCGCTTTCACTTGACCATCGGGAACACCACCCCCCATCTCCTCGACAATTTCCCGGAGAGTAATACCCATCGGCACTTCAATCAGCCCATTATTGCGGATTTTTCCCGTTAAAGCGAAGATTTTTGTGCCTTTACTGGTGGCAGTACCGATATTGGCATACCAAGCGGCCCCCTCGCGGATAATAGCGGCGATATTAGCGTAGGACTCGACGTTATTAATCAGGGTGGGACAACCATCGAGGCCCGATTGGGCCGGATAGGGGGGACGGGTGCGAGGAGTGCCGCGGCCGCCTTCGATGGAATGGATGAGAGCGGTTTCTTCTCCACAGACAAAAGCTCCCGCCCCGATGCGGATATCCACCTTAAAATCGAAAGTGGACTCGAATACTTGGGAACCCATTAAACCGAATTTTTTGGCCTGATTAATCGCTTTTTGCAGACGATCAATCGCTAGGGGATATTCGGCTCTAACATAGATATAACCATGATCCGCCCCCACGGCATAGGCAGCGATCGCCATTCCTTCCAGGACTAAATGGGGGTCACTTTCCAAAACACTACGGTCCATAAACGCCCCGGGATCCCCTTCATCAGCATTACAGATAACGTATTTTTGTTTACCCGGTTGTTTAGCCACCGTTGCCCATTTTAAACCGGTGGGATAACCAGCACCGCCCCGGCCGCGTAAACCGCTTTTGGTGATTTCCTCCACCACCAGGGCCGGAGTCATCTCGTAGAGGGCCTTGTAGAGAGATTGATAACCCCCGACGGCGATATATTCCTCAATGCGATCGGGATCGATTTTACCGCTATTTTCCCGGACAATTTTGACTTGATGGGAGAAAAAGGGATGTTTTGAGTCCCCTAATTGCACCTCGGTTTTGCCGCCGTTTAAGGCCGCAATAATGCTGGCCGCACTTTCCGGGGTGACTTCTTCGTATAGGAGATCCTGGGGATCCACTTCCACCAACGGACCGCGACCACAAAAACCCATACAACCGACCCCCACCACTTCGACTGTATCCTCTAGGTGTGCCTCTTTGACGGCGGTGGCGAGGTTTTTTTCGATTTGGAGGGAGTTAGCAGCTTGGCAACCGGTGGAAGTGCAACAATGCACCCGGATGCTTTTTTGTCTAGTTTTTTCCTTCTCGGCCACTGCCAATAATTCTTGTAAGTCCATATTTTTTTCAATCCACTAAAGTGAAAAATTACTGGGAGAAACTCTGTAGTTTCGCTAAGACAGTTTCCGAATCTTGTTTAGGGGCCACGACTCCATCGAAGACCACGGCCGGTGCAATCCCACAGGCCCCGATACAACGGGCCGACACTAGGGAAATTTCTCCATCGGCGGTGGTTTCTCCCACTTTGACATCAAAGCTGTTTTCGATGTCTTCGAGGATTTTGCCGCTGCCTTTGACATAACAAGCTGTCCCCATACAGACGATACAGGTGTGTTTTCCCGCCGGTTTCAGGGAAAAGAGATGGTAGAAGGTTGCTACCCCATAGACGCGACTGAGGGGCAGTTTTAGCGCCCGAGCAACATAGAGGAGAACATCTTCTTCTAGGAATCCGAAGGCCTCTTGGGCTTTGTGCAGGACTTCAATCAGGGCTGATTGATTATATCCTGCCCGCTTCATGGTAATGTCGAGGACTTTGAAGCGTTTATCGCCACTGGGATGCTCTTTTTTCTCCGTTTGACGAGGATTGGCAGTTTGCATAAATCTTGACCAAATAAATTTTAGGGGCGATGACGGGAAAAAGATGGAGAGTTGTCGGTTTTCCTTGGTCATCTCCCTGCTTTTATTCTGACACTGGCTCCGGAGGGCGATCGATAACTTTATCTTTCCTTTAGTTATTGGGGTTCTTCGGTTTGTGTTATGCAATGGACGGGGGTTATAAGGGATGGAACCCTTATATAGAAAGGCATTTAGCGATTTTTGTCAATTGTTTTTTATCTAGAGCGAACTAATCAATTAAGTCTCTTGCCAGATAAGGATTTAGTCGATTTATGCCCCCCTATCGAACCATA
>NZ_JADBVE010000250.1:0-6934 GCF_020245285.1 Microcystis sp. M31BS1 | reverse complement strand
GCGCCAAGCTGCCGAAGCGAAATTAGAAAGCGATCGCCGGTCTGCTGAAGCCGAGCGCTCGATGGCAGAACTGAAACGCACCGTAGAACGAACCAGCAAAGCGGTAGATAGTCTCACCACTCGCTGGGGTCGATTTGTGGAAGAATTGGTAGAACCGGCGGTTTTACGGCTTTTTCAGGAGAAAGGCATTGATATTAAGGAAGTTTATCCCCGCGCCAGAGTCAAACGTCAGGGTATCGCCATGGAAATTGATATCCTAGGGGTGGATGATACCGATCTTGTGGTGGTGGAATGTAAATCGAGATTATCTCAAGATGATGTGGATGAATTTATTGAAAAATTGACTCGTTTTAAAATCGCTTTTCCCCATTACAAAAACTATCGAGCTTACGGTGCAGTGGCAGGAATTGAAATTAACAAAGGTGTAGATCGCTATGCTTATAAAAAAGGTTTATTTGTGATTAAACCCTCTGGGGATACGGTGGCAATTATTAATGATGCTGACTTTCAACCGAACACTTGGTAAAGAGATATAATTAGGCAGGAGAGCAAAAAGATGGAGTTGTGATTGATTAAGTCTGGGCAACCGCAATAAAATAAACAGGAGAATTTTTATGAGTCCTTTAGTGGAATTTACCTCAGAGGAGGGGACTATTTACATCGAGGTGGATGAAAAGTTACCCTTACCCAAACCGAAACCAGAAGATGAACTTATTAGTCTAACAGATGAAATAGCTGTTAAAGCCGCTCAATCTTTTGAAGACGCATTAAATGGCATAAAACCGGTGGCAAATGCCATAATTAATAAGGTCAAAAGTTTGAATGAACCGGCCGATCAGGTAGAGGTAAAATTCGGTATAAAAATGACTGTTGGGCTAGGGGCTATTATTGCATCTGGAAGTGCCGATGTTAATTATGAAATTACCCTAAAATGGGATAACAAGGAGAAAAATAAGCAATCATCTACTCAATGAGGACGTAGATAAAAATAATGGTTGCATCTCTAGAATTTTCTGTGGTCAGAATTTATAAGCAACGAAACAAGAAAGATGATAAAATAGAAATTGTTGGGGCAGGATTTCTAATATCATCAGAATACTTGATTACCTGCGCTCATGTTGTTAATGAATCTTTAGGATTAGATGTAAAATCTCCTGAGAAACCTACTGACATTATTGAATGTGATTTTCCTATCATTGCATCGGGTACATCTTTAGAAACAACCGTAGAGGTTTGGCATCCAGTTAAATTTAACAGCCATGATCCGCAAGATATTGCTATCTTAAGATTAAAATATTCAGTTCCTTCACAAGCTCAACCAGTTTCTTTAATTACCTCTGAAATAGGAGATTTATCTGATCATAATTATAAAGCTTATGGTTTTTCCAGAAACGAAGGTGTCTGGTCTGATGGTAAGATAATAGGTCATATTGCTAACAACAAAATTCAGATAGAAGATACTAAAAGCACAGGATATGCTGTAGAAGGTGGGTTTAGTGGGACAGCTATCTGGGATGAGCAATTGGGGGGAGTAGTGGGGATGGCAGTAATGGCTGATAAGGAAAAAATGTTTGCAAAATCTGCATTTTTTATTCCTACTAATGTTCTTTTAAAAGCTTGGAAGAAGTTGCTAGATATAGCACAAATAGCAGGAAAAATTCCTGAGATTATCTCCTCGATTAGATGTATATTTGAAAACAAGAGTTATCAAGATCAACTTAATACAGCTTATGAAAATTTAGTAATTGAAGTGAGGGATCATTTAGTGGATTTACCTAGAGTAATTCCTTCCTCTTGGTCTGATTTTATAGAAATAATCTATCAATTAGATGAAAGATATTTGACCTATGCTTCTCAATCAAAATTTTCTTGGTTAGAAATATTTATTGGCTATTTAATCATTCAGTTAAACTTAACAGATGCTCTGGCAAAGTTATTAAAAGAATGGCTAAAAAAATATCAAACCAAATGGGAAGTTTTAATCAATACTTTAGAAAATAATCTTAATCATCGCTCACAAAATATCGCTCAAAAATCAACAGACAAAAATCCCTGCTTATTTGTTACCCTTACAGAGGAAAACAAATCTTTAATGCTGAGAGCTTGGATTGTTAAAGATATCAACAATTATCATCCCACAGAAAAAGAACCTCAAAAACGTGGAGAATATCAATCTTTAACACCCAATGAAGGAATAAGTCTGGGTAATCATCTCCAAGAAAATGAATTGATTAATCACCTAAAAAAATTTAAACGAGAATCAGAAAATATCTGTCAATCTTCCCTAGAAAAAGTTCAATTTTTTCTTCCCTATAGATTTATTGAAAAAGAGATTAAACCGATTGATTTATTTTCAATTGATGAAGTGGCAACAGCTACAGGCTGCGATCCTCATCATTGGGGAGTCGATCATGAGATAATCATGAGATTTTCAGAACGAATAACAGCCGAAAATATCAACAATCAACAAACCTATTTATGGATCAAAAAATGCCAACTTTTTCGGAATATACAGCAACAAAATCTGACCCAAATCTTAAAGTGTGAGGAAGAAATCCAAAAACTGATCGAATCAAACAATCAGCAAATAGTTATTTTAAAAAAACCTCTGGCAAATAATGACCATCCGAATAAAATACTCAAATATCATAAATTTAATAATGTTATCGGTTCAAGGTTAACTAATCTCAGTCAAGAAAACTCCTTAGAGTTAAAAAATATTCTAGCCATTTTATACGAGACTGGAATCCCTTTATCTCTGTGGATACGACCCGATGCTAACCAAGAACTTAACTGTCAGGAAAAATTAGACCCTATCTGTCAATGTCCACTAGAGAAATTACCAGAAATAATTAAAAATAGACGTTCTGCGGCTTGGTTAGAAGATAATCATATTGGGAATCATTTATCATTACTTTGGGATGACTACCAGCTTGTTCCCCCCAACTATCCACTTTTAATGCCATAAATTGAACTATGAAAGACTGGAAAAAATTTACAGGAAATCAAGAACCCACAGACGCTTGGACATTACCAGACCCCCCCAGCTGGCGACCTTTTGGCAAAGAAAAGCAACCGGGAGAAAGTCGTCGTAAGCATCGGGGAGAAACCTTTCTAGTGCGCGAAGAAGAAATTAAAATGGTCAATGCAGCCTTGTATTTACGGCGACCTTTATTAGTAACTGGCAAACCCGGAACGGGAAAGTCATCTCTTGCCTATAAAGTCGCCCAGGAATTAAAATTAGGAGAAGTATTATACTGGCCGATTACCACCCATACTACCCTAAAAGACGGACTTTATAACTATGATGCGATCGGTCGGTTACAGGAAGTTAAATTACTGGAACGGCAGCAAAAAGAATTAACCCCAGAAGAACGAAAAGACCAATTAAAACAGATTGAAAAATATATTACCCTTGGAGCCTTGGGAACCGCACTATTAGAGTCGGAAAAGCCAAGAGTACTGTTAATTGATGAAATTGATAAGAGTGATATCGATTTACCCAATGATTTACTCACCTTATTTGAAGAAGGACGCTTTGAAATCCCCGAATTAGTTAGGCTAAAAGAAGAAGTCCCAAGGGTTGAAGTCCGCACTGCTTATACCGATACAACCGACATTACCCAGAAAGATATAAAAACACCTATAAATGATGGTTTAGTTATCTGTAAGGCTTTTCCTTTTGTGATTTTAACTAGCAATGGAGAACGAGACTTTCCCCCACCTTTTTTGCGTCGTTGTCTCCGTTTAACTATGAAAGAACCGGAAAAACCCGACTTAATTAAAATAATTGAGGCACATTTAGAAGAAACAATTGCTAATAATCCAGACATCGATAAACTTATTGATAACTTCATTCAAAAGCGCAATTCACAAACCCTAGCCACGGATCAATTACTTAATGCTATTTTTATGGTCAAAAAAGGAGCTATACCAACTGAAGATGACCTGATTAATCAACTTTTGAAAGATTTGGGGAGGGTAGAAGATGAGTGAATCCCCATCCAATTCATCAATTAAAAAACTATTAGATTATCTAGAGCAAACAGGATTACTTGAACAGTTACAACTCAGTGATGAAGATGTAGCTGATAGTATCTGGTTGGCCTTACAAATGGGTGTTGAAGACTTGCAATTACCGCCAATATTTCCAGAAAATAAACAGCCAATAGATTCATCAACTTCTAATCAAATAGAGGAAAATTTAGAGGAGATTCCAGAAGATAACCTATCAAAATCTCAGCCAAATGTCGATATTATTACCGAAGAATCTCTCCCCAAAGAAATAGAAAAAACTACCCCAATCCAAGACTTTCCTTTTCAAGTTCCTGCTGCCGCTGCACTACAGACAGCACTCTTTATTAGTCGCGCTTTGCGTCCTTTCATGGGAAAAGTTCCCTCAGCAACTAAAACGATTTTAGATGAAGAAGCAACCGCTTCTTTTATTGCAGAAAGGGATATTTGGCTACCCGTGACTAAACCCCAACCGGAACGCTGGTTAACCCTCGAATTAGTAGTAGAAGAATCTAGATCCTCTTTCATTTGGCGAGAATTAATTAATGAGTTACAAAATCTCTTAGAAAATCAAGGAGCATTTAAAACCGTCAGAGTTTGGCAACTATCAACCTCAAATAATCAAGAATTACAGTTAGTAAGACGCAGAAAAAAAGGTAAACCGGGACAACGTTATCACCCCCATAAAGAACTTATTCATCCCAGGGGACGGGGATTAGTTTTGCTAGTAAGTGATTGTGTCTCTCCTCTCTGGCAAAAAGCCTTAATTCATCCTTGGTTAAAAGATTGGTCAGAAAAACAACCCACCGCTATTCTGCAACTTTTCCCCGAAAGATTATGGAATAGTACCCAACTAGGACGAGGACGTAAACTCTTCACCACTGCTTTAACTGCTGGTGTTCCCAATCCGAAATTAATCTTAAAAAATTATCCCCAATGGCTACCGATTAACTGGCAAAATACCCTTCTTATTCCCGTAATCACTTTGGAAACAGAAGTCCTCAAACAATGGGCAAAAGTTGTCGCTGGTTCAGGTAATGCTCAGATTTCTGCCTTTTTATTTGATTTAGAATTTATTCAACAACAAATTATCGAAATTCCCCCTATATCCAGAGAGGAAAATAAGCAAGACAGCGAAGATAAAAACAGCATTAAAAATAAGGCCGAGGCAATGGTCGAGCGATTTTTTGCCACCGCGTCAGAACCGGCCAAAAAACTAGCAAAAATGATGGCAGCTGCCCCGGTAAGTATGCAGGTGGTCAATCTTATTCGTAAAACTCTTTTAAACGAAGTGCGTCCCGTTCATGTGGCAGAATTTTATATGGGAGGTTTATTAAAACCGATTGTAGAAAATGAAGAAGGACAGTATCGAGTCTATGACTTTTTACCCGGGGTACGTCAAGTCTTAAATGATGCTATCGGTAGGCGACAAACTATCAAGGTACTCGATGCTATTTCCCAATATATTGCTGGGGAAATTAAAAGTCCTATCCGCAGTTTTGCCGCTTTATTAACCCTATTACCCACCTATCCCCGAGAACAAAGAGAAAAAATTCTTCCCTTCGCTCAAGTCAGCATCGAAGTCTTACGCAATCTGGGGGGAGAATACGCAGAATTTGCCGAAGAAATCGCCGTTAATATCTCCAATCCCCTTCCAATCCCT
This sequence comes from Microcystis sp. M31BS1, assembly GCF_020245285.1. Classification (NCBI taxonomy): domain Bacteria; kingdom Bacillati; phylum Cyanobacteriota; class Cyanophyceae; order Chroococcales; family Microcystaceae; genus Microcystis; species Microcystis sp. M31BS1. The sequence continues at coordinate 1,257 of NZ_JADBVE010000250.1, read as the reverse complement.
CAATCCTCGCCACCTCCCTTAAAAACCTCTATCTTTGACGTTGCCACCATCGAAATCCTAGAAACCCGTACCTTTGAATTTACCCTGGCAACCATAGAACGTCAGTCTCAAAGTCGTTTTGAACCAGAAAAATGGGTAATCAAAAAGGAAAAAAGGCAAGCAGAAGGCATTGTCGAAAAACTAGCCGAGGGAGTCGAATTGGAATTGATGGAAATCCCCGGCGGCACATTTATGATGGGAACTGAAGACAAGGAAATCAAAAGACTGGTGAAAAAATTTGGTCGGGATGGATTTAGACGAGAAAAACCCTCACACCGAGTAACCGTTTCCTCTTTCTACATGGGACGTTATCCTATCACCCAAGCTCAGTGGCAAGCTATCGCCGCAACCGCTAAAATAGCCATCGACCTAGAGACAAACCCTTCTCACTTTAAAGGGGATGAGCTACCCGTAGAAAGAGTCAACTGGTATCAAGCAACAGAATTCTGTAAACGACTATCAAGGGAAACAAAACGGGAGTATCGGCTACCGAGTGAGGCAGAATGGGAATATGCCTGTAGAGCGGGGACAACAACCGCCTTTCACTTTGGGGAAACGATAACGGCAGATTTAGCTAACTATCGAGCTACTGAAACCTATGCCGATGAACCTAAAGGAGAATATCGAGATAAAACAACCCCAGTGGGCTATTTTCAGGTAGCTAATGCCTTTGGGTTGTACGATATGCACGGCAATGTCTGGGAATGGTGTGCCGATACCCGGCACAATAATTATTATGGCGCACCGACGGATGGCAGTGCTTGGATAGAAAATGGGAAGGATAATCGTTCTCCATTGCGGGGCGGTTCTTGGTACTACGATCCCTATTACTGCCGTTCCGCTTACCGCCACTACTACTTCCGCCGCGTCGACGACTTCGGCAACGACGGTTTTCGGGTGGTGTGCGGTGCTGGGGGGACTTTATAACCGTTTTTCTCTTTTTTTCCCGCCCAAAGGCCGGTCGATTTTGTAGGGGCGAACTGCGGTCAGTGAGTTTATCGAACTGTGGTCATCCCGGATTAATATTGAATTAAGCAAAAAATTAAATTTTGTTCATTTATAGAACTTAAGTAGGGCTTGCTGAAAAAGTACGGGCGAAGCATTCGGATAGAAAATCTCCGGTTTCACCGATAGGTTATTGCCCGAATGCTTCGCCCCTACAGGACGCGGGCCGATGAAGACGCGAGGTTTTGAACGACGATTCTCTCAAAATCTTGC
>NZ_JADBVE010000025.1:0-26498 GCF_020245285.1 Microcystis sp. M31BS1 | reverse complement strand
GGCTACCCAACGGTGTCAAGCACCTCGGTTGAACTGGATGTCCACGCCCTTTTTCAGAATATAGGCACCCAAGCTACAAAGCGGTATTTTTTACCTAGGTTGGGACGGGTTGCCTACTTCTCAAGATACAAGGTTGGGTTAGCGGTAGCGTAACATGAGCGGGCGTTGGGTTTAATGCTTCAACCCAACCTAGGTTCTTCTCGTCACTTTCGGGAATGGGTGGGAAATGGGCAATGGTCGCGGGTTGGGGATGGTCGGGTAGAGAGCGATCGGGGATTGATGACGACCAGGTTAAAAGTAGCTTGACTTTGTTACTCTACCTTCCATAGGCGTGACTTGATTTTTTGTGGACGATGTGTCACAATAAACCATATATATTCAAGTCAGAGCAATGTCAGAACTTCAATTATCATTATTCCCTCAAAATAATCAAGATATTGAAAAGACGAAAAAAGTCAAATTAGGACGTTATGAAAAAATTCAACGGGAACTACTGACCATCAAGCGTGATTTACATCAAGTTTTTGTGGATGTTAATTGTCCGATCGCTCCTCATCTAACTTATAACTTCATTGATTTATTTTGTGGTGCTGGTGGCATAACTCAAGGTTTAGTTCAGGCAAATTTTCATCCAGCAGCAAGTGTTGAAATCAATCCTGTCGCTTCATTAACACATCGGTACAACTTCCCACAATGCCATCATTTCTGTGGTGATATTCATGACTTTCAAGCAGAGAAATGGCTTATTTTGGCAGGCTCACCCGATATACATTTAGTGGTTGGAGGTCCGCCGTGTCAGGGTTTTTCGGTCGCTGGTAAACGAGATCCCAATGATCCTCGAAATCAATTATTTAAAGAGTTTATAAGAGTGGTTTCTGAAATTCAGCCTTGGTATGTCGTCATGGAAAATGTGCCAGGGATTCTCACGATGCAAAAAGGCAAGGTGAAAGAAACTATCTTAGAAGAGTTTGAATCGATCGGTTATTCTAATATTTCGATCGCTATTCTTGAATCTGCCGCTTATGGAATTCCTCAAATTAGACCGAGAGCAATTTTTATAGCTAATAGATTCGATCTACCTAATCCTTATCCTCAACCTCAATTACTACCTCATCAATATATTCCGATAGAGTCGGCTATTTCCGATTTACCTGCTTACACGCCTATTCCCGAAATTAATCATGAATGGACACGCCATTCCTCGAAGTATATGGAACGGATCGCACGAGTACCCCCCGGTGGTTCTCTCTATGAAACCTACGTTGATGCTTTTAAGCGCCAGTATCCAGGCAAACCGAGTATGACCATCAAAGAAAATCATGGAGGTACACATATTCATCCCCATCTTAATCGAGTTATTTCCGCCCGTGAAATGGCCAGACTTCAATCTTTCCCCGATTCGTTTATTTTTGAGGGAACCATGAAAAAAGCTATGTGGCAAATTGGTAATGCGGTTCCCCCACGTTTAGCCGAATGTATCGGATACGCTTTAATTCCTTATCTCAACAAAGTTGCTTTACAGCTAGAGCAAGAATCGCAGATTAATCAGAATTTAAATCCGATAGCTTGCGGTTGAGAGCAATTCTCCATTTCTGCAAATCATACCATCCACAGCCACTACACCCTACTTCCGCCACTTTTCCACTTTTTGGAATGGTATCCGGCCATTTTTCATCACCCTCATAATAGTATTGGATACCGAAGGGATAGCCCCGATCCCCTGTTTGGTAGCATTTACGGCAGACTTCACGCTTCTGTAAATTGCGCTGATTCGTCAAAAGTTGAAATTGTTCTCGAATCTCCGTATCGGCCAAATGCTCTAATGAATCTCGTCTCGTATCGTTTCCCCAACGAATTTCTGGAAATTTATGGTCGGGTAACAGATTATCTTTCCCTACAGTCTTACCCTCGTAAGCATCATAACCACCGAGCAGATCAATGATTTTCTTTCGTAGGGATGACGACCATACTTCGTATCCAGATATTCCACCACGAGGTAGAGGAACAAGTATAATATGCGTTTTCTTGGAACCACAAGTCGGGCATTTTTTTGATGTATGAGTTGCGATCGTATATCCCATTTCTTTTAAATCTTGAATCCTTCTAGCCCAATTCGGATTCGGGGGTAATTGACAAGCAACACAAGTCCATTTAAAAGTGATGAGTACATCAAAGAATGATTTTGTTACTTCCGCTTCTTTCTGTAACCAGAAGACCTCTTGTTCTTGTCTCCACTTCGGATAATTACTCGGATGACAGTATAGAAAAGCTTGCTGAAGATATTCTTCGATTGCCGAAGATTCGGCCAGATCTACGCCAGTACGTCTATACTCAACTGGAATCGCGCCTTCCCAAATCGTACCGTCATCATATCGAAAAGTAACATCTATGTAACTTTCGGAAGCTTTTGAGTGTCTACGTTGTCCGTGTTGTACGATCTTTTCCATTGGTTTGATTAACTTTGTTTTCCAAGCCTTCTAATAGATTGGAGACATTGAGGTTCATTCCGTTCGCCAGACTAACAAGAGCGGTTACAGAAGGATTGCGAATCCCGCGCTCGATGCCAGAAATATATGTTCTATCTAGATTCGAGCGTGTCGCTAGTTCTTCTTGGGAAATACCTAGATTTTCTCTGTGTTGTCTTACTAACGAACCCAACGCTTTTAAAATTTTTGCCTTGTTTTCGTCCATAGCTCTATCCTGACCGAACATAGACGATGAGTCCACGGACGATCTGTCACATTCCGAGCGAAGCACTAGAAATCGAGCGGCTTTTGAGTATCGCTTGCCCGTTTATATCTGATAATCCATGACGAAAACCACCTTACCACCCCGTGCGTTGGCACTTAAGGCAGCGGTCATCTTCTTGGGATAGGGGAGATTGAGATTATTCATTAACTGAATAAAATCCTCACGATCGCGGCCGGCAAAACGGGGATTCCAGCGCTTTTCCTCACCGATCGAGGAGACCGTTCTGCCCAGATAATCGTGGCAGGGATAAACAAGCGTATCGTCGGGGAGAGTGAATAACTTCTCCGTCACCGTCTTGTATAGTACTTCCGGCGAACCGTTCTGAAAATCGGTACGACCACAACCGCGAATTAAGAGTGCATCCCCCGTTAATAGGCGTTTTTCATCGATGAGATAGGCTATATGACTATCGGTGTGGCCTGGAGTGGCGATCGCTTTTAGCTGCTGACCTGCCACGATCCAGATATCGCCATCGCGCACATAACCATCGATATCTCTCACTTCCGCATTTTCGGGAACGAGGATCGAACAGTTGGTTAACTCCCGTAAGCGGTGCGCTCCGGTGATATGGTCGGCGTGGACATGGGTTTCCATCGTGTAGCCTAGAGTTAACCCCAACTGCCAAAGAATCTGCCGATCGCGATCGACCTGTTCCAGGACCGGATCGATTAAAATTGCCTCCCCCGTACCCGAATCAGCGATCAGATAGGTGTAGGTACTCGATTCCCTATCGAAAAGCTGGCGGAAAATCGGCGCTGCCGGCCCGAATGCGATCGAGTAGGCCGTGGGGAGAGAAATTCTCTCTTTCAGCGATCGCAACAACTCCCGGGCCAGTTCGGCCGCCTGTAAACGCAGTTCGGGGATGGCGGTGGTTTCCCAGAGATCGCCTTTGCGGGGATTTCCCAAAGTGTAGAGCGTTGGCGATGCCGTACCGTCTGGCCCGAGAATTGCCCCATTGTCGGCGGTTTCGATGCCACAACCTAGGGAATGGGGACGGATTAACCCCCGTTGGCGAAGATGAACGACAAGGGGATCGGTGATCGTCCTGTAATCGTTACTTGCGCCGGTACAGTTAATAATTCGATCGACCGGTAGGTTTAACAGGTTTCCCGTTCCCCGTTGACGGATAGTAACCTCTACACAGCCGTTTTTATCCTCAGCACTTTCAATTCTTCCCGCATGATAGGTTAATTGTCCCGATTCTACAGCCTCATCGAGGATACTGGCGATCTCGTCGGCGAGGCGATGGCGAAGAACCTCCCAATAGGCTTTCAGGTGGCGTAGAAATCTGGCGCGTTCCGCTATCGGCAGACAATGCCATAGACCTTGAGATATAGGACGTAAGGCGTTTAAAACGGCCCGCCAGTCGTGACCTTGACTCTCTGCGGTTTTTACCTCCGCGCGAATCCGCCCTAGGAGTCCCCGGGTGGTCTGGGGCGCGGTTTCGAGGGTGAGGAACGGGGGATAGGGATCGGTGGGTCGGTGCGATCGAGGGATCAGTCCATGACGGGAAACTGCGTGGATTTTGCCCGTGAATCCCCTTTGTGCCAGGGAAACCACCATATCCACCATCGTTAACCCCGTACCGACCAGCAGCATCGTCCCGTCGGGTTTTAGCTCGGCGAGTGCCTCCGTCTGCCAAGCGTCGCGGAGATAGGGGGAATTGAGAGACGCGAGGGGTTGGGGAACCGTTGCGGGAAAATTGCCCAGCGCCAGAACTACCTTAGCGGCGCTGATTTTCTTGCCTCCTTTGAGGGTAATCGTCGCCTTTTCCCCGTCGAGGACCAGATCGATCGCCGCATCGGTAAATGTTTCCAGACGGTGATCGGCAATGGCGTTGTCCCGCGCTTCTTCTAGGATCGATCGGATGTATTTGCCGTACACTAGACGCGGTACAAAACTGGCCGGATCGATCGATCGATAGCCGTTATCTGCTAACCAGTGGAGGAAATGTTCGGGATCGTCCTCGAAGGCGCTCATTTTGCCTGCGGGAATATTGAGCAGGTGGCCGCTATCTCGCGTTCCGTAGGCGATCCCCGTACCGAGGGGTTTTCGGCGCTCGATCAGAGCGATCGATAATGGAGTCCCTGTGTCGCGCAACAGGTTCGCTGTCACGAGGGAGCCACTAAATCCTCCCCCGATAATGGCGATGTCGAAAGTTGCAGAAAATTGATTCCGGTCAATGTAGCTCATAGATAAGGGGTATGGTAAGGGTTAAAGAGTTAGTATTACTTGGTCTAAGTAAGTAGTTATAATTAAATTGAAGATAGATTTTGCCTCTGATCCCCCCTGCCCCCCTTGATAAGGGGGGTGCCGATAGGCGGGGGGATCCCCCCTGCCCCCCTTGATAAGGGGGGTGTCTGACAACTTTTAACACCTACCTACTTAGCTGAAAGATAATTTTTGGGCATTATTGTTTAATACATTAAAAATAAACGATAGGATTTGCTGTCAATTAAGATATAAATTCCTAGAATAATATAGATAAAAGGACTAATTTTATGTCCGTAGTTTGTAACCACTTTAGCTATCCTGGGATGGGTAATCAAAAAATAGGCTAGGACGCACCAAATTCCCATCATGAGATAAAAAATTATCATGATAATTAAGACGTGCATCGGGGAATTATTGGCAAAAAGAGAGGTATAAATACCAATATTATCACCGCCATTAGCCACGGTCACGGCAGCGATGTAATAGGTTTGGGAGGGAAAACGAGGAACAAAGGAGCGATTTTTAGAATAATTAACATCTTCTCTTACTTCTTGAATGTAATCCTCATTTTCCCTTGACAAAAGTTGTTTAATGCCGATAATTAGAGGGATAAATCCTAATAGACCAATCCATTCTTTAGAAACCAGTAACCCAAATAGTAAACCGAGGGAACTAGCTAGGAGAATCAGGGTAAAACCGAGGTATTGACCAACAATCAGGTGTCGAGGTCGAAAATTAGCATTAAGTCGCGAGAAAAACAACATTAGCACCATCAGATCATCAAGATTTGTGGCCACAAAACTCGTCACGCTAGTAATTAAAAGGGTTACTAACCAATTCATAGATTGAAAAAAGAGATAATCCTTCCCATTCTAAATCTCGTAGTGCCAGATTTCCTCCTCTCGTAAAAGAAGACGATGGACGGGAAGACGTTCCACGGCCCCCTGTTGTTCAAGATGATTAAGTGCGCGGGTAATTGTGACTCTGGTGGTTCCTAATAAATCAGCGATATCCTGATGAGTTAGACGCACATCAATTAATTGTCCAGTACCAGTTTGTTTACCAAATTGATTGCCTAACCATGACAGTAATTTCACAACCATAATATCAGTACGTTTGTAGCTACGAATAATACTTAGTTCTTGTGCTTGCTGAAGATGAGACAGCAGAATTTCTGCCATTTGATAACTCTCAACTGTGGAAAAGGAAACTGCTTGCACTGGAGTGATGCACTCAACTTGATAGGGATTGACTCTCTCTAGGGTTTTGCCAACAAAATTGCCAGGTCCCCACAATCCCAAGACGATTAGGGTTCCATCTTCTAACCAGGTGGAGGTTTTCACGACTCCACTCTCGATTTTCCAGAAATTAGGGTTTCTCAGGGGCAAAATCGCCCGATTATCAAAGTGCCAGCGATGGGGGGTTGGTGGTTGATAGGTAAGCGTCATGATTGGTAATTAATTTTGATGAGGTACTTAGCTAGTCAAAAGCACAAGGTGGTCGATAAAGGGGCTTTTTAGACGAGTTAAGGCTTTTGGGGAGAATTTTGGGGTAAAAACGATAATTACCCCAAAAAAGACTGATTTTATGCCCTTGCAAGCCCTATTTATTTCGGGGTGCTAGTCTTCTCCAGTTCCGTGGTGGCCGAGGAGATCAGTTCTTGCCAAGCTCGATCGCTTTCCTGTAGAGTCTGTTTAACCGCGTCGATGGTCTTTTCCACGCGAGTTTTCAGAAAAGGAGAAGCATTGTCTTTGAGTCGTTCGGTGTCGTCGGCTAAGATATCGATCGTCTCGGAGGTATTAACGAGGCTCTTTTCTAGGGTAATAAGGTTGTTTTGCAGGGTTTCACTGAGTTTAGCCCCGGATTTGGTCAATTTTTTCGTAAATTTACTCACTTTTTCCCCCAGATCGTCAATATTGTCCGCTAAGTCCTCCAGGTTGTCCTGTTGAGCTTCGATAATATTCTTGTCGAGAGAAGGAGCGGCCAGTTGAGCATTTAGGTCATCGATAGCCGATTTTGTCGCTTGGATGGCTTTTTCATAGGCAATTTGGGCATCTTCCAGAATTTTTGGGCTAGAAACCTCATTTTTTTTCTTGACTGGTTCCACCACAGTGCCACCCGTTGCTGTTGTACGGTCAATGACGGCCAACTGTTCGGGGAGTAGGGGCAAGGCGATCGCATTTCCCCTTCCCCCGAGGAGCAAAGTGACAGTTAAGAGGAAAATCAGCAGCCGGAAAACTTGATTTTTGAGGCTTTGAAAGCTCTTATTTCGGTTGATCATGATTTGATTTTCTCCTGTTTAGAAAAATTAGTTACTCTCTACTAAATATTATCACATAAAATATTTGTATGTTGTTTATATACAAATATTTTATAAAAAATTTATTATATTTTTTGCTTAATAAATTGTAGATAAAAATATAAACTTTTTGGGCTAAAAGCCATTATAGAAAAGCTTTTACTCTCTTAATAAAAAATTAATTTTTATCACTTTTTTTTATTAATGAGACGCTGAACTATCCGATGAGTCTATTTCTTGATTAATCGGAGATATTTTCTTACGACCTTTAATATATTTGGCTAAAGGTTGTTTTTTCTTCAGTCGTTTAATGCCACTGAGGGTGGAGAGAGTGAAAAAAGTTCCCACCAGAACCATCTGCCATAAACCGCAGCCAGAAGCCGCGCCTAATCCTGCCGCTAACCAAATAGTCGCCGCTGAAGTCAAACCTTTCACTTGTACCTTATTTAGTTCCCGATGGGATTGTTGTAGGATGATTCCCGCCCCTAAAAAACCGACACCAGAAGCGACCCCTTGAATAGTACGACTGAGAGCATTAGAAGACGCATAACCCACATCTCCCTCCGCTTGTAGGGGAATCATCACGAACATGGCAGCTCCGAGACTAACGATGATAAAAGTTCTCAATCCAGCCGGACGACCGCCTCGCTGTCGGTTATAACCAATCAGACAGCCGACGGCCATAGCCATACTGAGCCGAAAAATAATCGTTTGCCAATCTTCCGAGTCAAAAAACATTGCTTAACCCATCAAATGAGATAAAAACTTCGCCTAACCAATCAAAGCCTTTTCCAGATCCCGCTTTAAATCGTTTCTATTCTCGATCCCGATCGATAATCGTAGTAAAGCCGGTGTTATAGGTGGAAGTGAGATCAATGGGAACCGTTACCGCCCCATGAATCGCCCTCGTTGCAAATTCCATCAATTTATTGTCCTATTAGTCGATATCTTCGAGGTCTTTAAACAGGGCCGTGCTGAGGTAACGTTCCCCAAAACTAGGCTGAATCATGACGATTAATTTATCTTCGTTTTCGGGTCTTTTGCCCACCTGAATTGCCGCCCATAAAGCCGCCCCGGCCGAGATGCCCGATAGTAGTCCCTCCTGACGAGCTAACCGTCGCGCGTAGGCGAAAGCCTCTGTATCATCGACGACAATCACCTCATCGATTAATTCCGGTCGGAAAATGGCCGGAATAAAACCGGCCCCGATGCCTTGGATTTTGTGCGGCCCCGGTTGTCCCCCCGATAAGACGGGACTATTAGAGGGTTCAACTGCGATCGCTTGAAATTGGGGACGACGGGGTTTAATGGTTTCGGCAATACCGGTAATGGTTCCCCCGGTTCCCACGCCACCGATAACGATATCTACCAGGCCGTCGGTATCGGTCCAGATTTCTTCGGCGGTGGTTTCCCGGTGAATTTTCGGGTTGGCCGGGTTGCGGAACTGTTGCAAACTATAGGCGTTGGGGGTATTTTCGACTATTTCCTCAGACTGGGCGATCGCTCCTTTCATGCCTTGGCTACCCGGGGTTAATTCTAATTGCGCTCCGTAAGCTTTTAACATCGCTCGTCGTTCTAAACTCATGGTTTCGGGCATAGTCAGGACTAAGCGATAGCCTTTGGCAGCGGCTACCATGGCCAGGGCGATGCCGGTATTGCCGGAAGTTGGTTCCACCAGAATTGTTTTATCGGGGTGAATTAGTCCGGCGGCTTCCGCGTCCTCCACCATACTGACCCCGATGCGATCCTTAACCGAGGCGGCGGGGTTCATACTTTCTAGTTTGACGACGATGCGGGCTTTTACTCCCTCGGCTACTGGGATTCGATTCAGTTGGACTAGGGGTGTCCGTCCTACCAATTGGGTGATGTCTCTTGCGATCGGCATAATCCCACTTGCTTTATACTTGTTGGCTATTTCTGATTATATATGTATTTTAAATGTTTTACAATACTTTTGGGGTTGAAGTACAGTGACTCGGCGGGGATTATCCCGGTCGATTTTTATTGCCTTGCTAGTTTTTTGGCTCTTCTGGTTTCTGTGTGGAAACGAGGTCTATACCGATAGAATATCCGCAAAATAGTCCTAAAAGTTTTGCCCAATAAGCACTTCAGGGTTCCATAAGCAAAAATTATCACACAAAGTCGAGAAGAGCCGTTTTTTTGTATATCGAAGCACAATCGGTCAAATTGTCTTGGGAAATTTCCCTCAATTTAGTTAATTATTATTAGTATATGAAAGCACATTTGTTTAAATAACTTAAACGAATTATTAGAGAGATGAAAAGAGTGATACTTTTTCTTGGTATAGGGTTACACATTTAGGAAAGTTTTCTGAGATTTATTCTAAAAAATTATTTTTTTGCCACTTTTTTGAGAAACAATTTTTAATAAATAAAGGTGGAAATATGTTCTATAAAATAATTTATGGCAAAAACGAAGTCTATCTAGGAGCGGATAAAAACGCTAAATTCAATTAACAAGAATTGTTCCTCGATATACAAAAAAATCTGGCCAAGGGAGAGTAAAACTTTTTTCTGGGACGATAGTATAGTTCCAAGAGAAAAACTCCCAGATACTTTATCGAAAAAATAAAGAAAAGCCAGAAAAATCAACCTCGATATTTTGCTGAAACCAATCATCATTATAGGAGATGAAAACTATGGTGTTAGATGCCTTTGCCAAAGTCGTTTCCCAGGCCGATACCCGGGGGGAATACCTGAGCGAGAATCAAGTCAATGCCCTAATTGCCTTCGTCAAAGATGGTAATAAACGCGTCGATGTGGTCAATCGTCTTTCCAGTAATTCTTCTGCGATCGTTACCGATGCCGCGCGTAGTTTGTTTTCAGAACAGCCCGTTTTAGTTGCCCCCGGTGGCAACGCCTATACAAACCGTCGTGCCGCCGCCTGCTTGCGGGATTTGGAAATTATCCTGCGCTACGTTACCTATGCCACCTTCACCGGCGATGCCAGCATCCTCGATGATCGCGCCTTGAACGGTCTCCGGGAAACCTACGTCGCCCTAGGGGTTCCGGGTGCTTCTGTTGCAGCTGGAATTCTCAAGCTCAAAGACGCTTCCCTTGCCCTAGCAGCCGATCCCAACGGGATCACTCGTGGGGATTGCAGTTCTTTACTGGCAGAAGTCGCTTCTTACTTCGATCGAGCGGCGGCGGCAGTTTCCTGATGCTGTGACTTTCTTCTCTCAATCCGATTAAACTTTTGTAGGAGCAATTCCATCGATGACCAAAACACCTTTAACCGAAGCGGTGGCTACTGCCGATTCCCAAGGCCGTTTTCTCAGCAGTGCTGAATTACAAGTAGCCTTCGGTCGTTTCCGTCAGGCCGCCATCACCCTAGAAGCGGTAAAAATCCTCGCCCAAAAAGCCCCCAGTTTAGCCCAAGAGGCAGCCAACGCTGTCTATCAAAAATTTCCCTACACCACCCAACTCCAGGGGCCGAACTATGCCTACGATGAGCGAGGGAAATCCAAGTGCGTTCGCGATATCGGCTACTATATCCGAATTATTACCTATGCCCTCGTGGTAGGAGGTACAGGCCCGATCGATGAATATCTGGTCGCCGGTTTGAGTGAAATTAATAGTGCTTTTGAACTATCTCCTAGCTGGTATATCGAAGCCTTAAAATACATCAAAACCAATCACGGATTAAGTGGGGATGCTGCTGTAGAAGCTAATTCCTACATCGATTATGTGATCAACGCCCTTAGCTAATTCCCGTCAACTTTACGTCAACATAAGCTCAAATCTCCTAAATTCACCTCGGGATGAGCGCCGAGGTTTTTTTGCGTCCGTCTAACTTAGCCCTACTCGGGAACCCACCCTAAGCAAAAAAAAGGCGTTGTCAGATCAGAAGAGGAAAGATGCAATGCTCCGGTGCTGATTCGGAGCATCTTTCCATTTGACAACGCCGATTGTAGGGCTAATTCATGAATTAGCCCTACGCCGATTGTAGGGCTAATTCCACTGCTAAATCGAGCGACCCCTTCGACTTGGCTCAGGGCAAGTCTTGTTCCCCACTTAAGCCCAACTATCGGCACTATTCGTTCATTAAACACTAATTGTCAAGATGCCATGTAATCTTTCCTATCAAAGTAATTTCAGTTCCGGTGCTGATTCGGAGCATCTTTCAATTTGACAACGCAAAAAAAACCATCTTGGGTAAGATGGTTGCACACAACGAGTATAAACCGACAAACTTGACTTCAGACCGCTTTTTCTGGCCCAGTAGCGACGGGCAGATCTGTGGTACTGTACTCTGTCCAAGAACCCTCGTAAATTCGCACCTTGGGATAACCGAGCAGATGTTTGAGGACAACATACTGTAAAGTAGCTTCCCGTCCCGTACTGCAACTGACAATAATATTATCCGAGGGCTTGATGTTGCGTTGGGCAAGAATCTTCCTGATTTCGTCTAAAGATTGCAATTTATGGGGATTTTTCAGGGATTCATCGGGATTATTCGCTTCCGTAAAGGTCGGCCAGGGTATATTTTTCGCCCCCGGAATATGACCATTTCTCAGCCAGATATCCTGTTTTCCCTGAAAAAGTTCTTCGGGCCTGGGATCGATAACAACCACATCCGGTTTGCCGATCAATTTTTCTACTTCTGCCAAAGTCACCCGAATCGAGGGATTATCACGGACAGTAAAGCTCCCTGGTTGATATTTAGGGAATTCTTTCGTTACCTTCTGTTCAGAACCCTTATAACCCTTAAAACCACCATCTAAGACGGCCACATCTCGGAAACACGATCGCTCTAGTAAATAGGCGACCATGGTTGCCCCCAAGACATCGCGACCATCGGAATATACTACCACTCGATCGCCATTAGTGATTCCCGCGGCGGCAAAGAGACTGCCAATTTTATCCTCTTGCCAATATTGAACCGGCAAAAATCCGTTTGGACCACGAAAATTATTGTCGGCTATATTCACCGCTTTCGGTAAATGACCGGTGATATATTCCAAAGGATTAATCCGCACATCGAGAATTTTTAACTTCGGATCGTTGAGATTTTGTGCTACCCACGCCGGCGATACAAAGTCTATCTTAGTCTCAGATTTGGACGTGGCCATCAGGGGCGATGACGGTGCTAAGGTAAAGGTTAAAATGCACAGAAGAACTAAAGTGAGAAAAGCAAGGGGACGGCTTTGAAACCGTCCCAGGGATAGACCCTTCCCTCGTGGCAGTTTTGATTTCATGATTCAGTGTCAGCGACGAATATCAAACGATAATTACTATAGGGCTTTGATTAGCTTTCTCCAAAAATTTAGGTATAACGTGATATTTTTTTTGGGGAGCAAGTCGATCAACTAATTATTAGTTTCCTCTTGGGTATTGATCGCCTTGGGTGTCTCTAATAACTGTCGCCACCAGATATGAACTAGGAGGGACCAAGCGATCGCTAAAAGCCAAGCAGCAAGGATATCACTAGGAAAGTGAACCCCTAAATAAAGACGAGTCCAAGCAATAACCAAAACCAAGGGAATCCCCAGTAAAACTACCCCGAAAAACCAGCGCGTTCTCCAAGATAAGATCAGTAAAGAAACCACTAACAGGGAACTAAATAAAGCATGACCGCTAGGGAAGGCAAAATCATCGGGCAAGGGATAAAATAACGTCCAAAATTGCGGGCGATTTCGATGAAAAACAATCTTGAGATTATAACTAATTGCCCAACCTCCAGCCATAGTCACAAGCAGATAAGCGAACCCATACCAGTATTTTTTTAGGGCAAAAATCAGCAGTGAAATTGTTAGTATCGGAGCCACTCCCCAATAAGTACCTAATCCCGTTAATTTTATGGCCAAAAAGTTTAGGTTTAAATTAGCGGTTTGATGAATAGATAGCAGCAGCGATTTTTCCCAAGCAAATCCTTGGGGATGCTGGTCAATAGCGATCGCTAAATCCGTAAAACTTAGCGATGTTAACAAGATGGCTAAGAAAAATAAGCTATTGTTTAAGTGGGTTTTGGGAATCACGGGGAAAAAGTAGCGATCGAGGATAACAGGGGCATTTCTAATATCTGAAAATGAATTAAGACCATAATGACTAATGTATAGGCAGTCGAGGAAAGTAATCCATTTCTTAATTCTTTTGGCCAATTGCGTTCTTTTTTCTCTCCACCGATTAATTCTTTCGTCCCAAACTGCATCAGTAGGATTCCCACAAGATTAGATAACCAATAACCAACCACGGCTGCGGGGAGAAAAAAATCGGCGTGTAAGCAAGCAATTAAACGACCGAAACCGTAGGCGATCGGCAGATTAAAAATTAGATCGTTCCACCAACACAGGGGCGATAATAAGTAACCAATCAATACCAAGCTTCCGTTTTTTATTTTGTCAAGTAGATACATCTTTTTTTTAGTTACTAACTATTAGTTTTGTTTTTTTTGCCATCAGCAATCAACTATCTCTGCTATCTAGGGTTTGCGGCAAAAAGTACGGGCGAAGCATTCGGTTAGAAAATCTACGGTTTCACCGATAGGTTATTGCCCGAATGCTTCGCCCCTACAGGACGCGGGCCGGTGAAGACGCAAGGTTTTGAACGACGATTCTCTCAAAATCTTGCACCTGTTTCGCAAGAAAAGCCACAAAACCCTTCCCTTGCCCACATTTCAGATTTATTCAGCAAGCGCTATCTAGCTGACGGCTGATGGCTCACTACTAATTAACGCTGAATTTGGTCAAAAATCGCCCCATCAGCGAAGAATTTTTTCTGGATCGCATCCCAGCTACCAACCGCCGTATAGGGGAACAGATTCGACACTTTTGGATATTGTTTACTAAACTCTTTAGCCACATTAGCATTAACGGGACGGAAACCCACCTTGGCGAATTCCCGCTGCGCTTCGGGAGTAAAGAGAAATTGGGCAAAAGCTGTCGCTACTTCCCGGGTTTTGCGTTTATCAACTATTTTATCCACTACGGCCACGGGCGGATCGATCGAAACATTGACTGGAGGAATAGTATAGGAAAAACCGGTTTCTCCTTTTTGACGGGCCAGAATCACCTCGTTTTCGTAGTTAAGCAGCACGTCCCCCTGATCCTGTTTAAAGAAGACATCGCTGGCTTCCCGGGCATCTTTGGGTAGTACAGGCACGTTTTTATAGACATTACGGACGAAATTGGTCGCTTGTGCTTCACTGCCGCCGGTCCGAGTTACCGATCCCCACAGGGCCAGAAAATTCCACCGGGCCACCCCAGAGGTTTTCGGGTTGGCAGTAATGACTTTAATCCCCGATTTGGCTAGATCTGGCCAGTTGCGGATTCCTTTGGGATTGCCCTGACGAGTAACTAAAGCTACCACGGAACGAGTGGCGATGGCGTTATTGGGTAATTCTTTCTGCCAACCGGGGTTAACTAAACCCGCTTTTTGCAGGCGTTCCACATCGGAACCGATAGCCAAATTTACCACATCTGCATCTAATCCGTCGATAACAGCGCGGGTTTGGGAACCAGAGCCACCATAACTCTGTTTAATCACCACATCCTGTTTTTTCTCTCTTTTCCATTTGTTGACGAATAGAGGGATGATTTTTGAGTAGGCTGATTGAGTCACCGCGTAGGAAACCAGGGTTATTTCCACGGTTTGTTGTTTAGCTTGCTGTTTATCCGCAGCTGCCAGCAGATTACTCGATGCTGATAGGGGACTAAAAGTTAGTCCGATTCCCGTTGTCACGACGGCAGCCGTAGCTAGAGAAATAAAAGGTAAGAGGGTTTTCCGTTTTGGGGATCTAGGATCAGGGATCACGATGTCATCGGCTCCTTTGTTTATTTATGGGAGATTGCTAGGTATTTTCTCTCGAATTGTATTCTATACGAAATAAAAAACATTTTCAATACATCGAAGAAAAAATTATACTGTTTGGGTTAGATGCAAAGAAATCAAGCCATTAATGGCTTGATTAGCTGAAAAAAGTGTAAATATTCGATTTACATAGCTTAAATGTGCCTTTAAATTCGCCTGAAGCCTCTTTATGCTTCCAGAATAGAGATTTTATTGTCTTTATGGAGAAGAAAGAATTTTTTAGTGCTCACAAACCTTTCCCTATGTGGGTTCACCGGTGAAGTTAGCGGACTTTAGCAACTATTACCCTAAAATTGAAGCGGTCTAACGACTTCAATCAATAATACCATTTTTCTTTATTTGCGTCACAACGAATGCAGGCCTGGCAAGCATTCGAGCGTGGATGTCTGTCATGGATTTAGAAATTTGGTATAAGCAGGGTGCGTCCCAAAAAATCCTGCATTAGGTAACGCACCCTACAGCGATTGCGATCTATTCAGAAACTTGCCGCATAACGGCTAAGTTATGCCGTGCTTCTCACCGATAAGACTGCGATCGCCCTAATTTTCAAGCGTAGCCGACAATATCATGGAATGAATAACCGACCAACCCCCTTGTAATTATCAAGATCTACAGCAATTTCGATCAGTCGTTCAGCGCAGCGCTCTCTATACTCAGCTTCACTCAAACGATCGAGATTTCCAATCGTCAACACTGGAAACGATTTCTCTGTGTTCTCTTCTCGCATAACCTGCTCAAGGGAATCATCACCCTTCATATTTCGGTTAGCAGTAAGAATCATCATCTCCTGTTCTTGAGCATAGCACCAGACTACGCGATCGCTACTTTCCATCGACAGTCCAACCTCTCTAAAGGTGACAAATTGGACAGACTGAAACTCAAGCCAACCACGTTTTGCCAATATACCAAGAAAAATCAGCGCATAACCGTCGAGGTTGTAGTCAACTAAGAAAGTCATTGTTTTTGTGCAGCACGTCTGGCTCTCTGCTCCTCAAGCTTTGCCCAAAACGCTTCTTGTCCTGGTTTATGTGGCATTGCTGCAATTCGAGCAAAGCGTTCACGGTTACGATCTTCCCAGTACTGGCGAATTTCTTCCCTATTCTGAAGAACCTCTTGATATTCAACCTCGACCTGAGCTTGGTTTACCTGAATGTAGGACAAAGCTGCGTCAATTTGCGCGTTCGTGAGGTTAAATGTGTCACGAATCAGTTTAGGAGGATAATCAGCTTTTAGGAGATCGATCACATCATAGAGGGTGATGCGCGTGCCAGCGATCGTCAGTCCTCGCTCTGTACGGATAATTTTCGCTTGTTGGTTTGCCGTCCAGGTCATTCCCTTAGCTCCTTAGAATCCACTTAATGGTCAATGGTTTCACCAGACAAATATTGGTCAATTTTTTCTGACCAATCAGGTTCACCGTTCATTATAGCCCGCCTCTTACGCGACAAAATCAGTGTACTGCTAGGCCGTGCCTTCGTCATCCCACTTAGACTGACAGCTTCAATCAATGTGCATGGTGCGTTCCCAAAAATCTATTGGTGGAACAGTAGGACTTGCATTAGGGAACGCACCCTACGGCTACGGCGATTGTGATCGCACTATGACAAAGGTTTAATTGTCACTAATCCCCCAGCAAAACCCTGAATATTCAACTCATAGCCATCAAGTAAACCCATACCAACTAATGGATCTGTCTCTGACTCATTGATTTCAATAGATTTGATCTGACCATCCCAGATCACAGTTGCCTCAAATACGTTAAACATACAGAGGCTTCCATCGCCCAAGATTCCCTCTTCTTGCATATACCACGTTAATCCTAGTCTTGTAATGATAGCAGAAGGCAACGTGAGAAATCCAGTGTAACCAGTGTCAATAACTGCTTTAATCGCTTGTCTCTGGTGATTTTCGCCTAGCACTACGAATTGAATAATTGCTTCTCGGTGCGAATTGACGCTCCCCATCATCATGGCGATACACTGGGGGAACGAAAGCCAAAACGATGGACGGCACGATGTCCAATCCGAATACCAAATATTTGTGCATCAGGAAAACGTATTAACAGTTGTTTAGCAGCTGTTAGGCTGTCGTCAGCCACTTCAAAAGCCCCTGTTTCGATGTCTATTGCTACAATCTTCCCATGATTCCCTTCCTCGATTTGGGAGCGTACCTGAGATTCATAGACTTCGTGTCCACGTCGGGCAAATTCTTCTTTGCTGTAGCGGGGTTGTCGAAGTGTCATTGAAGCGACCCTGTGGCAACTTTTGCCCCTCTATTTTAACCTAAACATTGGCAATCTTCGCTAACATTCCTCCACTGGGCCCACAAGAGCAGCACCGCACCTAACCTCACAGCTTCAATCAATGTGCATGGTGCGTTCTCAAAAATCCCGCATTAGGGAACGCACCCTACAGCTGAAACAGTCCAGTCAGCGTAACGCACGAATTTTGAACATTAGATAAGGTGCGTTACATTTCATTAACGCACCCTACAAGAGCGGCGTGCTGCTACGCAGTGCCTTCGGCATCACACTGGTTCTAGAACATAAAATGTTAATATTTGAATGAAACAACCAAATAGTTATCGAGCAATGATTATGGTTAAACCACAAGCTGAATCCAGCCGTAAAGTACTTCTCTATCCTGGTGAGGATAGTTACTTTGTTGTCGAAGTTCCTAGTTTGCCAGGATGTATTAGCCAGGGAAAAACTCGTGAGGAGGCTCTAGCCAATATTGAAGAGGCAATCGCTCTGTATATCGAAGTTTTACAGGATCGGGGTGAACCTGTTCCCAATGATACGGTTGAGGTCATTCTGGTATGAGTAAATTACGTGTTATCTCAGGCGCAGAATGTGTAAAAGCACTTGAGCAAATAGGCTTTGCCGTAGAGCGTCAGCGTGGAAGTCACATGATTTTAGTACGTGAAGCTCCCAAAACAACAGTCTCGGTACCAGATCATCAAGAACTAGATCGAGGTACTTTACGCGCAATTATTCGGCAAGTCGGCTTGAGCGTTGACGAATTTGTTGACCTTTTATAAAGCATTTTACTATGGGATTACACTCCCACAGATAATTCAGAATTTTCCGGTTCTAGAGCAACCCATAAAATTGTCGGCATAAACCTGCAAAATATCATCGGTACGTTACACTTCGTTAACGCACCCTACAAGATCAGCGATCTGCTATGCAGTGCCTTCGGCATCGCACTTAATCTTGGCGATCGATATGATGTAGCCTGTGTTAGCATTAGCATAACGCACGAATTTTGAACATTAGATAAGGTGCGTTACATTTCATTAACGCACCCTACCAGAGCGCACTGAAACAGTCCAGTAGAGTGTGTTAGCGTTAGCGTAACGCACGAATTTTGAACATTAGATAAGGTGCGTTACATTTCATTAACGCACCCTACCAGAGCGGCGATCGCACTACAATATCGGCGATCGCACTGTCTAACGAATTCGTTCACCGGGCGCGCCCCTGTAACCGTGAACTACAGACGCGACGTGGGGCGCTCTCCGGTGCAATAGATGTTAGGCCGGAATGGAAAAGAAAGAGCTTATCTAGACTCTTTTCGCTTCGACATAAAATCAATTAGCTCCTTGACAGCATTATCTGCCATTGCATCAGTTGCTACATCTGCCGCCCTGATCCTTCGTACCTCGACTCCTTCGTGTGTGAGAGGTACTAACCGTTTATCCGCTTCAGCAGGCGTTTCTTTATGGAAAGAATCACCATCAACCTCAACAACAAATGTTAACCCTTTGAAGATTACGACGAAATCAGGTTCTAGCCTCCTGTTATACCCGTTAACGATTCTCACAAAAACGGGAAGGGGAGCCACTGCAAGCTTGGCTCGTGTCATCGCCTCAAAAAGTACAATTTCTGCTTTTGATCGAAATAAAAGCCCGCGATGCTCTTTTGAGGCTATATTGTCGCTCCGCACTCTGCCCTGATTAGTCACGCCCTCGCCTTTGATAAATCGTAAAGCCTCCTCTCGCCAGCCCTCGTTGGCCAAACTGACTTTGGGGAAAATAATAACTTTTTTCAGATCATCTACAGGTGTTGAGATGAAGAAGCTTTTTCCTACGTCGCAAATCGCTTCCTCTGTTTGCACTCTTTCATCGTCAGTAAGCGCCTGAAAAATATGAATAGGCACAGAGATGAACAGTAACCAGAAATCAATGCCCCAATCTGTCTCTGCTTGTTCAAATCTACTATCACCTTCTACGATCATCGTGAGAGCGCGGGCGTCACCGCGAATTTTTAGAGAAGTCGCCAATGATGCGAGAAAATCTTCAATTGGAAATGGGCGTTCAGGCATAACAGTAGAGGACATTTCGTTTGAAAATATTCATCTCACATTCAATGAGACGCTTTGAGAACTAATGAGGCCTAACTATATATTATGCGGAAATTTTCCGTACATTACGCCAAATACACATTTTTTTAAGAATCTTTCCGTATATTACGCTCAAATGGAGCGATCGCGAGAAGTTTTCCGTATAATATTACGATAAGCGTGTTATGCCGATTAGCGTACTCTGTTATGAACCCTTCCCCACTGATTTGTTCAAAGTTTTCTCGTTGTGCGACTGTCAGATGAACTTTATCTCGCCTACATCTTCTCATGATTGATGTCCTCAGTTGAGCTTATCTATTGCCCTATTTTAGCTGTGTCAGTCCACTACAAGATCGGCTACCTGAAATTTCAGCTATCTGTAATGAAATTTGATCTATCTGTAACCCTACAGGCCAAAATAGTTTAAAAATCGGCCGAGAATTTCTAGGATAGAAGTAAAGACCATCCTTGCCTACTTTTTCTATGATCCTAGCCGCCGAAACTGGACTAAAAACCGCTACTCTAGACGTAAAAGGCATGAAATGCGCTGGCTGTGTGAGTGCCGTAGAAAGACAACTCAGCCAAAATCAAGGGGTAAAATCGGCCCAAGTTAACCTAATCACGGAAATTGCCGTGATTGAATACCAACCAGAAGCGATCGCACCAGAGCAGTTAGCCGCAAAATTAACCGCGATTGGATTCCCCACCCAACCGCGCAGCTCATCGACTCCCCTTTCTCAACAAAATCAACGGCTGCAAAACCAACAAAAAGAACGGCAACAACAATTATACCGATTAGCGATCGCTTGTTGTTTACTGGTTTTTTCCCTGATTGGTCACTTACACCACATCGGGGGACCGGAAATCCCCATCCTTCAAAGTATTGCTTTTCACTGGACTTTAGCCACCCTAGCCATTTTATTCCCCGGCCGCGATATTTTCATCGATGGTTGGCGGGGATTACGGCACGGGATGCCAAATATGAACACTCTCGTTAGTTTAGGCACAGGTAGCGCCTATATAGCCAGTTGTTTGGCTCTTATCTTGCCTAATCTCGGTCTAGAGTGCTTTTTCGATGAACCGGTCATGCTGTTAGGTTTTATTCTCCTCGGACGGACTCTAGAAGCGCATTCCCGTCATCGCGCGGCTGCAGACTTAGAAGCGCTTACCTCCCTACAACCGGCAGTGGCTCACCTGATTGGTAGTACAGATGACCGTGTGGGCGTGGCCATTCCCGTGGAACAGCTGCGCGTCGGGGAATGGGTGCGCGTCTTACCCGGGGAAAAAATTCCCGTGGATGGGGAGATTATTCAGGGAAGAACCACGGTAGATGAAGCTTTATTAACGGGGGAATCGCTGCCGGTGGTCAAGGAAATGGGAGATCTAGTCATTGCTGGCAGTTTCAATCTCTCTGGTGCGATCGCGGTGCAAACTCGTCAGGTGGGGACCGATACCACCCTAGCTAAGATTATCGCAGCCGTGGAATCAGCCCAAACTCGCAAGGCCCCAGTACAGAAGATAGCGGACCGGGTAGCGGGTTATTTTGCCTACGGAGTGATGATAATTGCCCTAATTGTGCTGCTCTTTTGGTATTTTTGGGGAACTAGGCTCTTTCCAGAGGTGTTAGGGTCAACCACAGGACACCACGAGATGATTCAATCCACTTCTCCTCTACTTTTGTCCCTAAAATTAGGGATTTCTGTGCTTGTGGTCGCTTGTCCCTGCGCTCTTGGTTTAGCCACACCGACGGCCCTACTGGTGGGAACCAGTTTAGCAGCCGAACGGGGTATTTTAATTAAAGGGGGCGATGTTTTGGAAACCGTCTCGCAACTGCAAACGGTGGTTTTTGACAAAACGGGAACCCTTAGCCAAGGTCATCCAGAAATTACCGATTGTTTGAGTTTTTCTGAGCTTAATTCCCTGGAAATTCAACAATTAGCGGCAGTAGTGGAGAGTGGTACTAATCATCCTCTTGCTCGGGCGATTTTAGACGCGGTTACTCCTCCTACTAACCTGACGGGGGAAGATTTTCAAACTGTGGCCGGATTGGGAGTTTCGGCAAGGGTGCAGGGGTCGAAAATTGTTCTAGGAAATCGGCAATGGTTGGCGCAGAACGGCATTAAAATCGATGAAACTATCTGGGGGATTCAAGAGCTTTTACAAGCGGGTAAAACGGTGATTTATCTGGGGATGGAAGAACAATTACTCGGCGCGATCGCTTTTCAGGATCGATTGCGTCCCGATGCTCAAACAACCGTTAATCAGTTGCAAAAACTCGGTTTAGAGGTGATTTTACTCAGTGGCGATCGCCAAGAAGTGGTGACAGCGATCGCTAATAGTTTGGGTATTAGCCAATTTTATGCCCAAGTTGCCCCCACCGAAAAATCCGCCTTAATTGCCGACCTACAGACAAAAGAGGGCAAAATCGTCGCTATGGTCGGGGATGGTATCAATGACGCTCCCGCACTAGGACAGGCTAACATCGGTATTGCTCTGGCCGGTGGCACGGAAGTGGCCATGGAAACGGCCGGGATCGTTTTAATTAGCGATCGCCTAGAGGATGTGGTACAATCTTTGCATTTAAGTCTGGCCACATGGCAAAAAATCCGACAAAATCTTTTTTGGGCTTTGGGTTATAATACCTTTGCTATTCCCATTGCCGGTGGCTTATTACTGCCCCATTGGGGTCTAGCTTTCAGTCCGGCCCTAGCAGCAGCTTTGATGGCTTTTAGTTCGGTTATGGTGGTGAGTAATTCCTTGCTTTTACGTCGTCAATTTCCTCCGCTCAAATCGACAAAGGAAGGCAAAAACTAAAGCAATTATCGATTTTTTCTCGATAAATCTATCAAGCACCAAAAAGAGCATTTTTTCATCGTCGAAGATGATCAAAACAGAACCAAAATTCTCTTAGAGGATAGGGAAGAACGTAGGTTGGGTTGAAGCATGAAACCCAACGCCCGATTATGTTACGCTACCGCTAACCCATCCTACAAATAATTGTGCCTCCCTACTTATATCTGAAGGAAAAGTTAGCCCCCCAGTTAAATCACGGTGATAAGATGGTATTTTGTCCCTGTCTTTGTCAGTTGACGGAGACAGGAACAAATCGGGTTAAGCGGTAATTCTGGTCAGGGATTGACCTTGATAATTGTTGGTAATAATCTGGTGAATAGATTCAAAAAATCGCCGACAACGATTATTAGTTCTCAGGGGCAATTCATGATTTTTTACCAAT
The DNA here is from genome assembly GCF_020245285.1 of Microcystis sp. M31BS1. Taxonomy (NCBI): domain Bacteria; kingdom Bacillati; phylum Cyanobacteriota; class Cyanophyceae; order Chroococcales; family Microcystaceae; genus Microcystis; species Microcystis sp. M31BS1. Next base: position 3,827 of record NZ_JADBVE010000025.1, on the reverse strand, counting down.
AAATCGATCTGAAGTTCCGAGCTAGTGGGAGGATGAATAAACAATTCCACTTTCACTAACTGGGGAAAGAAAGCATCGTTAGGAACTTCCGATAAAAGCAAGACATCGGTCCGGCGCTTGATGATTTCAAATTCACCCAAACTTAATATATCATCGTATAAAAACCCGGTCTGATGAGGAGAAATCCCGACAAAATAGGAACAGCAATAGCGAGCCATGGCAGGGAAAAGATGATAAATTGGTCAAGGTTAATCGGTCAAAATCAGGCCATTGAACTACTACAAAGAGCGCTTGAAGTCAATTCGATCGCTCCCGCTTACTTATTCGCCGGCGCTAAGGGGATTGGACGCAATCTAGCAGCAAAATGTTTCTGTCAAGACTTGTTAACTAGAGATCGATCTCCGGAAACAAGGGAATTAATCCTGAAACGCTTTTTAGGGGGCAATCATCCCGATTTACTCTGGATTGAACCCACTTATCAACACCAAGGCAAACTGCTCACCGCAAAAGAAGCACAGGAAAGCAATCTCAAGCGTAAAGCTCCCCCGCAAATCCGCATCGAACAAATTCGCGAGATTACTAACTTTTTAAGTCGTCCTCCCCTCGAATCGGCCCGCTCTGTGGTGGTAATCGAGGAAGCAGACACCATGACCGAATCGGCGGCAAATGCGCTCTTAAAAACGCTTGAGGAACCAGGAAAAGCCACTTTAATCCTAATTGCTCCCAGTCCCTCCTCTTTACTACCGACTCTCGTTTCTCGCTGTCAACACATCCCTTTTCAGCGTCTTTCGGAAGAAAATCTCGCTCAAGTCCTGCGCTCTAACGGACAGGCTCGCGTTCTCAATTATCCGGCAATTCTCGGTTTAGCTCAAGGTAGCCCCGGAGAAGCGATCGCCGCTTTAGAGTTTCTCGACAGTCTCCCCCAAGATTTACCGCGATCTTTGAGCAAGTTTCCCCTAAAACTCTCCCAAGCGCTGGAATTAGCCAAAATTATCGCTCAAACTCTTGACACGGAAACCCAATTATGGTATGTGAGTTATCTTCAGTATGAGGATTGGCAACGACGACGAGAGCGATCGATTTTAGAAATCTTGGAAAAAACCCGCCGGCAGCTGTTAGCCTACGTTCAACCCCGTTTAGTCTGGGAATGCACTTTCTTGGCATTAGCCAAGCTATCCACCGCCCAAAAGTCTTAAAATTGTTATATTTATCGATCGAGTGGGGAGAAAGACCATGAAAATCAAATCCTTAGTTTTGCTGATTCTGTTAACTTTGACTACGTTTTTAGGGGCTTGTCAGGGAGCAAAACAGACCGAAGAACCGAAAAACGTCCCTACCACCGTGGAATCGCCGCAACAAGACGAAGATGACGATGAAGACGGGGAAAACCAGCAAAAAGACGGTGATAATGACCAGAATAAAGACGATGACGATGACGATAACTAAATCCCTAGCATAAAAAAATCGGGTGAGCTTTAACCCACCCGATCGCCTATAGATTGAAATCAACCTATAACTGTGGTACAAACTGTTCTTTTTCGGGAACGTAGGCGTATTCAGCTACAATCTGCCGGAATTCTCCCCCATCGATCGTTTCTTTTTCGATCAGCAGGTCCACCACTCGATCGATCACTTCGCGATGATCGCGAATAATTTGCCGAGAAATTTCATGGCAGTGTTCCACGATCGATCGCACCTGATCATCAATGCGAGTAGCGACCTTCTCAGAATACTCGGAACGAGTCATCAAACCGCCACCGAGGAACACTTCACCCCCCTGACTTTCTAGGGACAAAGGACCCAAATCGCTCATCCCGAAACGAGTCACCATCTGGCGGGCCATATCAGAAACTTGCTGTAAATCGCCACCGGCACCGGTAGTCACCTCATCATAGCCGAAGATTTCTTCCTCTGCTGCCCGACCACCTAACGCACCGGAAATCCGGGCCATTAACTGCGCTTTCGTGGTTAAACCCTGTTCTTCGTTGGGAGTGAACCAAGTTAAACCCTGGGCCTGTCCCCGGGGAATCAGAGTCACTTTCTGGACGGGATCGTGATCTTTTAAGAGCGTACCCACGATCGCATGGCCCACTTCATGGTAAGCGATTAGGCGCTTGCTCTTGCTATCGACTAAAGGAGTACCTTCCATACCCGCAATAACACGATCCACTGCGTCATCTATCTCTAGGAGGGTAATGGCATCTTTACGACGACGGGCGGTTAAAATTGCCGCTTCGTTCAGTAAATTGGCTAAATCTGCGCCACTGAACCCCGGAGTGCGACGGGCGATCGCTTCGATAGAAACGTCGTTGGCCAGCTTTTTATTGCGGGCGTGAACGTCTAAAATCTCTAAACGACCTTTAAAATCGGGCGCATCGACGGTTACTTGGCGATCAAAACGGCCCGGACGCATGAGAGCGGAATCGAGAACATCGGGGCGGTTAGTGGCGGCAATGATGATAATTCCCGTATTCCCCTCGAAACCGTCCATTTCTGTCAATAATTGGTTTAGGGTTTGTTCCCGTTCATCGTTACCACCACCGATACCGGCACCCCGTTGACGACCTACTGCGTCAATTTCATCGATAAATATTAAACAGGGAGCATTTTCCTTGGCTTTTTTGAACAAGTCGCGCACGCGAGAAGCACCGACACCGACAAACATTTCCACAAATTCCGAACCGGAAATGCTGAAGAAAGGTACACCCGCTTCACCTGCGATCGCTTTAGCCAACAGGGTTTTACCCGTACCCGGAGGACCAACTAACAGGACTCCTTTGGGGATTTTGGCACCGACGGCGGTAAATTTCTCCGGTTGTTTAAGGAAAGTGACAACTTCCTGTAATTCTTCCTTCGCTTCGTCAATTCCTGCCACATCATCAAAAGTGATACCGGTTTTCGCTTCCATCTGGAAACGAGCTTTTGATTTGCCAAAACTCATCGCTTGACCGGGGCCGCCTGGCATATTATTAGAACGGCGGAACAGGAAAAAGAGAGCGGCAATCAGCAAAAAGGGGAAAAGTAGATTACCGAGGAATCCCCACCAAGCGCCGTCATTCCGCATCGGGTGTGCATCGAAACTAATTTTGGAATCGCGTAAACGGGCGATTAAATCGGGGGAATTGGCTGGTAAATCGACCCGTAGGCGTTGTACTCGGTTTTCTAGTTCTGGATCTAGGGCCTGTACGATCGCGGTTCTGCCACCTTCGTAGAGATCGACGCTAACAACCCTACCACTGTCTAGGTATTCTAGAAAGCGTCCGTAGGTCATGCGGGTACTGGCGGTGTTATTGCCGATATTACTGGTGGCGGTGGCAAAAGTGCCTTGCCAGAGGAAAAAACCGACCACAAGGGCGGGCAATGTCCACAGTAAAATCGTTTTCCAGGATAGTTTCATGTTTGTTTAGTGGTTCTAGGATAAAGATTTTTGCCTAACTCATTTAGCTGTTTTTGTCAAGGATTTTACGTTATTTTTTCGAGATTAATCCCCGCAGCCAATTAAATCTTAACTAAATGTAACGTAATTCTCATAATTCTGACAAGAATGGTGACGAGAGATTTTTTAGTTCATTTGTTCTAGCAAGAGTCTCATGGTTTCTGCGAGCAGCTGTACTGAATTTAAACTGCTTAAAGGTAAGTAGGGAGGCACAATTATTTGTAGGATGGGTTAGCGGTAGCGTAACATGAGCGGGCGTTGGGTTTCATGCTTCAACCCAACCTACCTTCTATCCAACAAGGTTTTTAGATTTATTCAGCAGACCCTAAGTAGGGAGGCACAATTATTTGTAGGATGGGTTAGCGGTAGCGTAACCCATGCGGGCGTTGGG
>NZ_JADBVE010000249.1:0-10567 GCF_020245285.1 Microcystis sp. M31BS1 | reverse complement strand
TATTCAAGACAATCAAAAGATTAGCAACTTAACGGATGAGAGGCGCAACATTTTGAGATTTTTTCCCAAACCTTGCCAGGAATATTATCTCTTATCTTGACCAGATGGATTGACTTCCAGGGGTGACAAAATAAGTTTCCCTTTGTCAAAGTTAAATAGGGTCTGCTGAAAAAGTTTTTCCTGGGGGTAGGAGTCAGGAGCCGGTCGTCAGTAGCCGGTCGTTTCAGGCTTTGTTGCCCTTGTTTTTTGTACCAAGCTATGTACTACAAGAAGGATAATGCAAGGTTTTTGAAAGTCCCAATCCTATTTTCGCAGCATGAACATCGGACTTTAACAGGTCAAAAGCCTTATTTTAAAAGGGTTTTACCATTATTCAGCAAGCCCTAAATAAATCAATAATCCCACTTAACCGTTTACTTTTGACTTGATTGCGGGCCGATTTGGGGCAAATGCAAAGCGGGATCCTGCGCTGTCCAACCGACGGGAGTATCTAAGCGCACCTCAAAATGAAGATGGGGGGGAATAATATCCGGTTGTCCCGTGGTGCCAACCGCACCGATAACGTCTCCTGCTCGTACCCGTTGGTCAATTCTCACTGTTACCCTGCTTAAATGGGCATAACGGGTCTGCCGGCGACCTAAATGATTAATTACTACCAAATTACCATAAGCTCCCTCCTGACCCACATAAATCACTAGACCATCCTCGGCAGCTAAAACATTTGTACCAACATTTGCGAGAAGATCAATACCACTATGAAAGAGATTTTTCTGTTCCGTGGGGCTTTTTTGCCAACCGTAGGCTAATCCGACAGTGCTGGCTAAGGGTAAGGGATAAGAACTTAATCCAGTATAATCCGAGCGCTTGCCCGTGGCGGACCAATTGGTGCCGGGGATAAAAACTATTGTCGGCCGGCGACCACAACCGTTAAGCTCAAAGAGTATATCAGCACGAATACCATAGGCCGCTTCTAAATCGCGCCAAGTGGAACCCTTGGGCGCTTCGATGCGAATGCCGTTCATCGGGGGAATAAAGATTTCTTTCCCCACGGGGGCCGAACCATTTTTGAGAATAGTCGGATTGAGTTTAATTATCGTTGCCGGGATAAGAGCGTATTTTTCGGCGATGGAGGCGATCGTTTCTCCCGCTTGGATTTTATGGCGTTGTAACCTTGATAAAATCGGTAGGGGACAAACATTATCAGACCCTTGGGCAAAAATTAATTTTTGATTTAAGCCCAAAAAACCTAGACAAAATAACAAAATTGTGCTAGTTAAACTTAGCCAACTTTTCTCACTTCTGATTCTCCGACCCATGACCATAAAAAAGCGATCTCTATAATTACAAAACCCGGAGAATACTAGGAATGCTGTCAATAGCTTCTAAAGACTCTATGGCTGCTAAAGCGTTGCGGAAATTGCCCTCGCGTACATCGTGGGTGACAACGACAATTTCGGCTAAATCACCCCTAATACCAATTTGTACCACGGATTCTAGACTAACCCCATGGTCGCCGAAAGCCATACCTAAATGACCGATTACCCCCGGCACATCGCGACAGAGAAAACGAGCATAAAAACGGGTCGATAACGACTCCATCGGCGCGATTTGACAATAATGCTGGTGAATACAGCTTAAAAGCGGGTCAAGTTCCTTGGTTTTGCCACTACTTTTTAAAATTCCGACGATATTCATCACATCCGATACTACCGCGCTGGCCGTCGGTCCGCTACCGGCACCCGGTCCGTAAAACATCACTTGTCCCAAGGGTTCCCCCTCGACCAGAATAGCGTTATAGACTCCGTTAGCATTAGCGAGGGGATGGGTTTTCGGTACTAGGGTCGGATGAACCCGCAACTCTAGGGTATCGGAATCTTCCTTAACCGTATCTTTCGCGATCGCTAATAATTTAATCACAAATCCCAGTCTATCAGCGTAGGCGATATCGACGGCGCTAACTTGCCGGATACCTTCACAGTAAACATCTTCCCGTTTTACCCGACCTCCAAAACCCAAAGAAGCTAAAATGGCAATTTTATCGGCCGCGTCGAATCCATCCACGTCCGCAGTCGGATCCGCTTCTGCATAGCCTAATTCCTGAGCTTTGGCCAGCACTTCGCTAAAATCTGCCCCTTTTTGGCTCATTTCCGTGAGAATATAGTTAGTTGTGCCGTTGACAATTCCCATGATGCTGCTGATGCGATTAGCGCCGAGGGATTGTTTTAAGGGTTTAATGACGGGAATGCCACCACCCACGGCCGCTTCTAGGAGGACATAAACCCCTTTTTCACTGGCCTTGGCGTAGATTTCATCGCCAAAACGGGCAATAACCGCCTTATTTGCCGTAACAACGTGCTTCCCCGATGCGATTGCTTGGAGAATTAAAGAGCGTGCCGGTTCCAAACCCCCCAATAATTCGACAATAATATCAATTTCGGGGTCAGTAACGATCGATTCTAGGTCAGTGGTCAACAGCTGGGGAGAAAGCTCAATTTCTCTCGGTTTATCTAGGGATCTAACTCCCACTCGTCCAATGGTAATCTCTTTGAGTACGGGATGACGACCAAAAGGATCGAGGAGGATTTTCGCTGTTCCCGTCCCCACAACCCCGAAACCGAGTAAACCAATCTTAAAGGTCACGCTTTTATCTCCTGCTAGTCCGACGCAAAAAATACTAATGGCCAAGCCGTCGCCATTGTCGATTTTATCATTACAGGGTCTTTGTCTGTGGGGTTTTCTTTTGCTGGCGTTCAGGGCCTGATGATGATAAATATTCAGTATTTTTGTATTTAAATCAAGGAAATCTCGATCAAGTTTAAACGCTTATCCTATAATTGTTATTGATTTTATTGACCGATATAGATATTCGGCAATGTCAGTAACATTTTTGCTCATAACTCTAATGGCTCTTCTCGACTTTGTGTGATAATTTTTGCTTATGTAAGGTTAAATGCTTACTGGGCAAGACTTTTAGGACTATTTTGAAAGAAGAAACTATCAGTATAGACCTCGTTTACACACAGAAACCAGAAGAGCCCTCTAATTTATGATTACAATAATTCCCTATCTAGTTGATATTTTTGAACAAATCAATCGACTCTCTCTGAGCAAAGAGCTATGTTAGCATTATTAGTTAGGGTAATTTGACTCAACTGCACGATCAACTAAGCTATCCAGCCCCAATTACCATACCAAAGAAATAGAATGGATAAAAAATAGGTAAACAAGAATAACAGAAATCCATAAAAATAACAATTTTTTCGGCTCCAATATCCAAGAATAATAAATATTGGAAATATTGTCATCATATACCTCATCATTGATTGTGTTGTTCCTGTACTTAAAGGTAAAAAAATGCTCAGGAAGGCAAAAATTAACAGGGAAATATTGAGAGGCTTTTTAACGATAGAGAATAGCAAAATACCTAAAAAAGAGGGCTCTTCGTTACTTGTTATGGTTCGATAGGGGGGCATAAATCGACTAAATCCTTATCTGGCAAGAGACTTAATTGATTAGTTCGCTCTAGATAAAAAACAATTGACAAAAATCGCTAAATCTCTTTCTATATAAGGGTTCCATCCCTTATAACCCCCGTCCATTGCATAACACAAACCGAAGAGCCAAAAAGAGAAGCTAAAAAAAGTATTTATAGCGTTTCCTGTTCGCAAGAGGTACATTATCGATGTTGAAAAGCTTAATTAGCAAAGGTTTAAGTGTGCCACACAGGTGTGAGAACCGCTATAATAATCTAACTGCATTATTGGCATCTTTGGGAAACATACAATTGATATTCTTCCAGTAGTTTATTCGAGTAATTAAAGAAAATACTCTCTCATTTCTACCTCACATATCCTGAATTTTAACAAATGCCAAAGGTTCGTTGAATTTCCACGCTAAAAATACCATATAAGCAATTAACCCACAGGGTATTAATAATAGGAAAAGACTTTCTCTCTTGGGCAGTTCTTTTTTCTTTAAATATTTCCAGAGTAATTCGATAGCAAAAGCCAGAAAAATTATTACTCCTGTGACTCTAGTTAAACTGGCAAAAAATCCCAAAAATCCAGACCAAAAGTATTTCTTATTCAGAAAGAAATAAAAACAAGCAGAGGTGGTTAGCAAATATAAACTTTCTCTATAAAAACAGCTATAAAAAAAGGAGTTAGGAAAAATTAACATAAGAATTAAAACCTTTTTACAGCCTCTCTTATTCAGATAAATGTTGCTATTTTTATAAACAAAAATTAAGGCAAATATTAGACATAAATTAGAAAAAATAAGACCATAAATAGGCAAAATTAAAGAAGTTAAAGATGCAATCTATTTGAATAAAATAGGATAGAGAGGAAAAAAAGCAACGTTCGATTGTTTTTCAGTATTGTATGAATATCCCCCCTGAATAATGCCGTTAAGTAGTCGGAGATAAATTCTGTTGTCTATCTTAAGAAATGGGTTCTTCGTTACTTGGTATGGTTCGATAGGGGGGGCATAAATCGACTAAATCCTTATCTGGCAAGAGACTTAATTGATTAGTTCGTTCTAGATCGAAAACAATTAACAAAAATCGCCAAATGTCTTTATAAATAAGGGTTACATCCCTTATAACCCCCGTCCATTGCATAACACAAACCGAAGAGCCATTTTTATTTTAGGTGGTTTAAGTGCGTTTTAGCTTAGCTTGAGATAGCCAGTAACCCGAAATCATTTGGGTTAATTGAAGATGAAGAGGGAGTTCAGGTAAGGACATAATCAACTTTTGTGGGAATAAAATTAAACAGTACCATATAGGATAAGCTGCCCGCGCATTTAAATTGCTGGTTGAGATGAGGCAAGAGTCAAGACTCCCCCAACCTCAAGGCTGTTCCATGTTTCCTTCTATTTATTGAATTTTAACATTTAATTTATAGGTGGCATTGCCACGAGTTCCCCCTACAATTATTTCATAATTTCCAGTAGCCGGTAATTTTAAACTAGATTGGGTAGCTTCTGTTTTCAAAGTTTGCCCATTCGGTGCAATCACATCGAATACGGCATTATTTTCTAATGCTGTAATTTTCAGATCCATTCTCTGTCCTTGATTCGCTCTTAATAAATAAATATTTCGACTACCTCGAACAACCGATTGATTAACTGTAGTGGTATTAGTTCCTGGTGCCAACCGAATTTGAGATACTAAACAAGGTTGTTTTTGATAAACGACTCGTCCCGTATTCAAAGAATCTGAAGTTAACGTCCATTTTTCTTGAGTTGTTTGAGTATCTAACTCAATTTTTGTCTTGATATTTAAGTTTAACTGATTCCCATTTTTCCTTCCTTGTAAGGTTTGAGTATAGGAACTATAATAAGATTCTTGTTCATTATGAATCGTAGCTTCTACCCGACCCGTGACTTGATTTCCCTGAATATAAATCCTCGCCGTAGAATCTAGATCATCATTAGCGACTGAAAAACAATAACCTTGAATCGAAGAAACGCTAGACGCTTGAGCAACTTGTCGGGGTGGATGATTTACCATCCTAGGTGTAACATTCAGTAAACTTGCCAAAATGACTACAGAGCTTAATAATTTCATCATCATAACTGACTCATGATTAAAGGTTAATTGATCACTGATTACTGATGGTTTCCATTCAATTAATTTCTAAGCGCGAGTGGAGAGCTACCATCACCAGACGGTGGCCCGTTGACTCCGTCTATCGTGAGCCACGCAACGTTCGGGTTGCCAGTAAAATGGCGAGGTTGGCAATGCCTGTCTTTGTGTCGCTGGTGTCGTCTCACGCCGGATTGGGTTTGCGCGCATAGAGCTGCTCGGCGCGGTTGAACAAGATCCAGCTGCTCAGAATGTATTTGTCGTGCGACTCGGGCACATTGCCGCGATGGGTATGGGTAAAACCGGCGGGAGCGATCACCATCGTCCCAGAGGTCGGCTTGAGCTTCCGTTCTTGGTACAAGAACTCCGTCTCACCACCGCGCTCTACATCGTTCAGATAGAACATAAACAAAAGGACGCGATGGAGCGTCTCGGCAGCTGGGTCGCAAGGATAGATTTCCGAATGCCAGTAGTAGTAACCACCGACACTCTTCGAGTATTTCTGAACGTTGATCGCTCCGGGTCGAAATACTCTGAACAAATACTCGGCGAGTTCCAGGTCCGATGCCGCTCCAACATCCGAAGTTGTTAACGGCCTGACCAGTCCGGTAGCCGGCTCTTGCCAGCTTAATGCGAACGCACTCGTGACCAGGTATGGATACTTGCGAATGTACAACATCAGGTGACGCAGTGTGCTGTCGAGTATCTGACTGTGCAAATCGCTCCACTCGGAGAGGCCTGTGATGGTGATGTCGGTGCTGTTCTTCTTGGATTTGTCGACTCCATGACCGATCCGTCCATCCGACTTGCGGTGGCTGGCTTCGAAACGATGCCTGATCTCTTCGCACAATTCTGGGCGTAAAGCGTGTTCGTAGATCTCGATAAAGTCAGTTGTCATTGCAGCTTTCCCACCCCAAAGCCTGGATACATTTGCAGGCGGTCACGGATTCCATCTAGTTGGTGATTATAACAGGTTTGCGTTGCATCGAGAGCTTTGCCTGTATCCGGAAAAAGGCAGATGTACGCTGATGCAAAGGTTTCGCATTTCCATTCCAGTAGAGAAAATAATGCGAGTTCCCTTAATACAGACTTGACCGTGACATACTAGAGGAACACTAATAAGTAGTCATGCAAAATAAATTTCCTAGTGAAGACAGGCAAGAGGCAATAAGGCAAGAGGCAAAAGCTTTATCGAAATGTGTAATTAATTTTGCTTAGGTACTTACTAAATCCGCTATCAGGACAGGCAACAGGCAACAGGCACTCATGCAAAAGGAGGAATAAATAATTAGTAAGGAATATTACAAATTGTTAACCGAGTCTTGAAAGCAAAGGTTTAAAATGTTTAGAAAGCTCTAACTGCGGTAAAACCGAGGCTCTTCACCTGACATTCAAGACAACAGACAATAACACAGCACGATACTTGTGTCAAGTTTTCTACATAATTCTTAATATTTATCTCGTTTTTGCTCTCTCGCTCTCCTCGGTTTTCTCGACCGAATCGCTAAAATAATTAGGGGTGTTTTATTTTCGATGTCAGTCCATGAGTGAACCTGTAACCCTTGAGGATATTTACCAGCTATTCCGCGCTTCGGCCGAGGAGTTTGATCGCCGTTTAAGGGAAAGCGATCTTCGTCGGGCCGAAATGGAACGTATCTTTGCCGAAGCGAAATTAGAAAACGAGCGCCGTGCCGCCGAAGCGAAATTAGAAAGCGATCGCCGGGCTGCCGAACTTGAGCGCCAAGCTGCCGAAGCGAAATTAGAAAGCGATCGCCGGGCCGCCGAAGCCGAGCGCTCGATGGCAGAACTGAAACGCACCGTAGAACGAACCAGCAAAGCGGTAGATAGTTTGACCACTCGCTGGGGTCGATTTGTGGAGGAATTGGTAGAACCGGCGGTTTTACGGCTTTTTCAGGAAAAAGGCATTGATATTAAGGAAGTTTATCCCCGCGCTAGAGTCAAGCGTCAAGGTATCGCCATGGAAATTGATATCCTAGGGGTGGATGATACCGATCTTGTGGTGGTGGAATGTAAATCTCGATTATCTCAAGATGATGTAGATGAATTTATCGAAAAATTGACTCGTTTTAAAATCGCTTTTCCCCATTACAAAAACTATCGAGCCTACGGTGCAGTGGCAGGAATTGAAATTAACAAAGGTGTAGATCGCTATGCTTATAAAAAAGGCTTATTTGTGATTAAACCATCTGGGGATACGGTGGCAATTATTAATGATGCTGACTTTCAACCGAACACTTGGTAAAGAGATATAATTAGGCATGAGAGCAAAAAGATGGAGTTGTGATTGCTTAAGTCTAGGCAACCGCAATAAAATAAACAGGAGAATTTTTATGACTCGTTTAGTGGAATTTACCTCGGAGGAGGGGACTATTTACATCGAGGTGGATGAAAAGTTACCCTTACCCAAACCGAAACCAGAAGATGAACTTATTAGTCTAACAGATGAAATAGCTGTTAAAGCTGCTCAGTCTTTTGAAGACGTATTAAATGGGAGCATCTCAATTATGCAATGAGTATTAATGCTTATAGCCGTCAACAACTAGAAAATCTTCTACTTGATCACAAAGAGAAATGAGATTATAATAGTTATAATTTACAATTCAGAATATATCTCGATGGGAGGAATAATTCAATGTTATCAGAAAATGAAAAAAGAATTAAAGAGTTATGTCAAGAGTTAGGGCAATGTCTCTAAGCTGTTCAGCATCTAAATAGCGTATAATAGAAACAGTAACCTATTCAAATATCAATAGCTATGCCAGCCCCTAATCACTTGAATTCCGAACAAAAAGAAAAGTTACAAAAAGCACTAAAAAAAGAAGAAAATCCTTACATTAGAGAAAGAGTTTTGATATTGTTGTTGTTAAATGACGGGAAAACTCAAGTCCAAATCTCCAAACTCATTGGCTGTTCACTGCGAACAGTCTCTTATTGGTGTATTCCTGGAGATGCCAATAATTTAGATAGCTTGAAAGACAAGAGAATGGAGGGAAATTATCGAAAAGCGACGGATGAGTATATCAAAATATTGTTAGAGACAATTGACAAAGAGCCTCAAGAAATGGGGTATGAGTTTGGCCGTTGGACAGCCAAAAGATTAGCCACTTATCTGACAGAACAGACAGGTATAGAATTAAGTAGTTCTCAAGTCACGAACATTTAAAAAAAAAAGAAGTATGTTTATATTTGGGCTAAATATAGTTTAGAAGATCGACAAAATCCTGAAAAAAGAAAAGAATTTAAACAAAAATTAGCCGAATACTTAAAAATAGCAAAAGAAGAGCCAAATAAGCTACAGGTATGGTTTTGGGACGGGGCTTTCAAGGTGGCGACGCAGGTTCGCCACACAGCCCCTCACGAAAGTGGATTCAGTTTAAGAGTCATTAGAAGAAAAACATGGGGGAAAAAAAGCCAAAGAAAAAAAGTTAGCGGACAAAGAAGAAGTGGTCGAGTAAATGCGATGGGAGGAGTGAGATATTCCGATAAAAAAAGATTCGTAGAATTCATCAAAAAAGGAAATTCAGAAACTTTTTATGAAGTGGTAAAAGTTTTTTATACAGAAATCATAAAAGAATGGGTGGAAGCGGGGAATAAAGAGGAGTATTTTCGAGAGAAGGGTCGAAAGATTGTCCTGATTCTCGATAATGCTAGTATTCACAAAAAAACAGATGTTGTTGGTAAAATTGCTGAAAATATGCCCAACTTAATTTTAGAGTATTTACCCGCCTATAGCCCAGATTTAAATATCATTGAATTGGTCTGGCACTCGGCAAAAGAATTTATCGCTCATCGACTTTTTAAATCAGTTGAAGAATTAGAATCTCTTTTACATCAACTTTTAAATGAAGGAGGTTTAATTATTAAGTGGGATCGCAAGTTGAAAAACAAGGGTAATTCTGTTAACGCAATTTAAATTACGAACAGCTTACCTCTGATCGTCATTTTGAACCAGCAGGATTTACGGTTCTTCGGTTTGTCTTATGCAATGGACGGGGTTATAAGGAATGAAACCTTTATAGAGACAGACATTGCCGCAATTTTTGTCAATTGTTTGCGATCTGGAGCGAACTAATCAATTAAATCTTTTGCCAGATAAGGATTGAGTCGATTTATGCTCCCATATCGAACCATACCAAGTCCCGAAGAGCCGGATTTACTAAATTATTGTAAGATTGCATTATATAAAATTTGTTTATGTAACAAAAGACATCACCCAAACTTTTAAATTATTAGAAATCAACGATCCTAAATGAACTATCAAAAAATCGAGGACATCTTTAACAAAAGAAATTAACTAAAAATAAATATGCCTAAAACCACAGATGCCATAAAAATCATTCATCAAATCATCGCAGACGATCCCACAATACAAGAACAAATCGCCCTAGAATCCATCAACGCAGAAATCGCATAACTGATTTATGACTCTCGTACAAAAGCTGGATTAACCCAACAACAACTAGCCGACCTAATCCATGTTGAAAAATCCGTTATTGAAGATCTAGAAGACGCTGACTATCAAGACAATCCCCTAATAATGCTGCAAAAAATCCCAATGAGGAACAAAAAAAATCCCCCGATGAAAACTTAATTACTGGAAAAGAGAAATTAAAGGTTGAGAAAAAAGTTTATCTAGAGCAGAAAAGCGATTAAACAGAGGAAAATAAGCGATGATTTCAAACATTGAAAAACCCTTAAAAGTCAACCCCACCTTAGCCACCTTATTAAGTAGGGAGGCACAATTATTTGTAGGATGGGTTAGCGGTAGCGTAACATAATCGGGCGTTGGGTTTCATGCTTCAACCCAACCTACGTTCATCGGAAATTTTGGGTCTGAAACCCCGCCGTTCTAGGTTGGCTTTACTTTAGAATTAAAAGGCCAGTCTCGAAAACCAAGTGGACGGCGCAGCACCTTGAAAACTCGGCTTAGGGGGTTCCGACCAGAAAAGCTTGGCC
>NZ_JADBVE010000248.1:0-12767 GCF_020245285.1 Microcystis sp. M31BS1 | reverse complement strand
TCATAATAAATTTGGCAGAGGATTAAAGATTAGTTATTGTGACTAACTCTTTTGGTTAGAGAAAGATAAAATTGAGAATCTTCAGTCAAATTTATTGACTCAAAATTAGCTGTACTTAATTTAAATGAATCAACCCTACCCTTATCAAGGGGGGAAGGGGGGATCAAACCCCCCTTATCAAGGGAGATCCCCCCGCCTATCGGCACCCCCCTTATCAAGGGGGGCAGGGGGGATCAAACCCCCCTTATCAAGGGAGATCCCCCCGCCTATCGGCACCCCCCTTATCAAGGGGGGCAGGGGGGATCAAACCCCCCAGATAATTGACCACCACTAAACCAATACATTTGTACTATAGTCTGCCCAAAAAAATCCCAGAAAAGGGAATGAGGAAAAGAGGGAAAAAAAGGGGAAAAGGATTACAGGGTCCTCCCAGCACCGCACACCACCCGAAAACCGAAGTCGTCGTCGAAGTCGCGGCGGTAGTTGACGAGGCGGTAAGCGGAACGGCAGTAATAGGGATTGACGAACCAAGAACCGCCCCGCAGTACACCAATTCGTTTATCCGTCAAGAGTTCATTTATACTATTTAATAAGTTTTCATAACGATTATCATTATTTGTCTCGTCCCAAACGCTCCCGTCTGTGGGCGGTGCGCCTTGATAATCACTATGCCACGGATCTAAACACCACTCCCAAACATTCCCGTGCATATCGTACAGCCCAAAGGCGTTGGGGGGATAGGAGCGGACGGGGGTGGTTTTCTTTGGGGATTTTTTCGCCTTTTCTTGTTGATAGACCTTTGAACTATTGTAATTCGCCAGTTCTCCCGTGATCGTCTCGCCAAAGTGGAAGGGGGTGGTTGTTCCCGCTCTACAAGCGTATTCCCACTCGGCCTCGCTTGGTAAACGGTAATTTTTTCCCGTGTGACGGGACAGACGGGCGCAGAATTCGATCGCATCGTACCAACTCAGGCGATCGACGGGGTTATTATCACTTTCCTTAAACTCCGCAGGTTCTGGATCGAGGTCTTTTCCTTCCCTCGGTAGGTGGGCCACGAACCGCCATTGCGCCAGGGTAATCGGAGTCTGGCTCAGGTAGAAGGCACTGACGCTCACGGGGTGTTGGGGTTTTTCAGACTTGAAATCGTCCTTTTCTCCCGGTGAACCCATCAGGAAAGTTCCCCCCGGAATAGCAACCATAGTCAGGGGTTCGATTCCCTTGCCTAGGGGTTCCTCGTAGTAGTAGGCCTCCCGGGATTCTCTTTTGGTAATTTCTCCCCGTTTATCGACGTATAGGGTCTCGAAGGTGAATTTTAGGAGTTTTTCCGGGGTCAAGATTTCCTGTTTTCGCTGCCTC
This sequence comes from Microcystis sp. M31BS1, assembly GCF_020245285.1. Lineage (NCBI taxonomy): Bacteria > Bacillati > Cyanobacteriota > Cyanophyceae > Chroococcales > Microcystaceae > Microcystis > Microcystis sp. M31BS1. Next base: position 11,411 of record NZ_JADBVE010000248.1, on the reverse strand, counting down.
ACTCTCTCCTCGATGTTTTGGGCGATATCGGCGTACTCTCCCCCCCAAGTGCGGAGAACAGCCGCGTCCACCTCAGCGAAATAGAGAGAGCGATCGCTGACTGCATCCGCTAGAGAACCCTGTGGATTGGGGATTAGAGCCGAAAAATCGCGAAATTCACCGTAATGGTCGCGAATATAATCGCCGATGCCGCGCCAAATATCGATCGTGCGCCGGTTGGCACTATCTGCCAACAGTAGCTGACGAATGCCGGGGTAAAAATCGTACCAAGCATCCGGAACCGTCGCTCCCTCCGGACTAAAGGTAGATTTTTCGACCAGTCCGCTAAAAAAGACCTCCGCTAGATGCCAATGTTTACTATCGGGTAAAAATCGCCGCTGTGCCAATCGCATCACCGGAGGAATCAGAGGAACGGCCGCCAGCACTTTAGCCAGTTCTCGGGCCAAGGGACTGGCATCGATTAAAAAGCCTCTCAATAACTCTTCCGGGGATTCCGCTTCCGGAGCGGCTGCTTCTTCTTCTCCAGTTTCACCCATATTCACCCCCGCAGTCTTTGCTCCCATTAAAACCCCCTGAATGGAGTTACCACCGCTCCCAGCGATAAATTTCGCCCAGGTTGCAAAGTGAGCAGGGGATAGATTGAAAATGGGGAACCGATAGAGAATCTGCTTCGTGCGGAGTCTTTCCCCCACTTGCAGTATTGCATTGGCAGAAGCGGGACCCGGTGCAATCAAAGGCCGGAGGATTGCTCCCTCTAAAGCGGTTCGTTGCCATAGCTCCTGCGGGAAAATGTGAGCGATGGTGACGGGGTGTTCTTTGCCCAGATCCGCTAGGGTGGCGAAGGCAGACCCCGATCGCCAAGCTTTCCCCAAAGTATCGGTTAGGACGATAAAAAGTCGGTTTCCAGAGGGTGCAACCAGACTGCGAGGGTTCCGTTCGATTTGCCCGGCGCCGGAAAGCAAACGAGCTTCATTTTCACCCGTCTCGAACCACCAAACCCGCACATCCCTAAAAAAGCCTTGCCAACGGAAGAGGGTAGTCATTCCCCCCGCTAGATCTCCCCAAAATTCCATCGGGGGAGAGCGATCGATCAACAGGTGAACCTCTAACCAACGTTCTAGGGGGGGACGGAAAGCGAGCATCGGTAATCCCCCCGCTTCGGCCGTCCGTTCCACTGTAACCTCGATATCCAACTCGTCGGCCCGTAATCCAGGCACGCGACGCGCTAGGGGGAGAATTGCCTTACTGATGGCGGTGGGTTCGGGTATCGGAAAGGGATCGGGGACGCGAACGGGAGAAGAACGATCGCTCTCGACCGAATCGCGCTTCCGGGAGGTCTGCGTCGGGCGATCGATGTTTTCGGGATGGACAACGGGGAGCGTTGACTCGATCGCTCCGGGGGGAGGGGTTTTTTCACCGCTGCCGGATGACCGGTTATCCTCCTGATCATTAGATGAGGTTGCTTCCGACTGTCCGGGCTGCTCGATCGACCAAGGCGCGATAATTCGATCGAGGTAAGCAGCGCACCAGATCAGTTCTGCCATTTCCCTCTCGTCTTCCCACCAGATGGCTTTCTTCCCTTCCATCTCTCCCCCTACCCTTGCAAGGATTTAAAGATGGTGTCTAGCAGCGATTGGCGATCGGTGGCGGTGAGGTCGTTTCCCTGTAGTAACAGATAGACCGCGTTGAGCAGTTGATCGGTGGCTAGTTTGTCTTTGCGTTTGATTCGATCGAGAAATTCCCGGATCAGATTTCTGGCCGGTTCGTCCAATTGATTTAGGCTCTCCGGGGGGAAACGTTGCTCTAGTATCCGATAGAAATCATCCTCGTTGTCGGGTTGTTCGAGTCTTAAACGCAAACATCGACGCAGGAAAGCGGGGGGAAACTCCCGGGCCTCGTTACTGGTCATGAATACTAGGGGGAACTCCTGACAAGACACACAACCTCGATCGATCGGGATTTTTTCCTCGCTGTCCTCCTGTTGACCGCGATAGGGAAGAACCGATTGGTTGCCGGTTTTTAATCGTGTCAATTCCGGTATCTCAAAAAATCCCTCCTCGAAAATATGGAGGAGATCGTTAGGCATATCGATGTCGCTTTTATCGATCTCATCAATTAGCAGCACCGCCGGTCGTCCGGGAAGGGATTGATAAAAAGCCATCCCCATGGGACCTAATCTTAGATAGCTGCCGATATCTGGTTCCTCGTACTCTCCCCCCTCTCCCACTTTCTGTCTTTGTAGGGAAGCTTCCTGTAACCGTCCGATCGCATCGTAGGCATAAAGACCCTCTTTAAGGGTGGTGCGGGAAACGATCGACCAACGGTAGGGGCCGGGTAGTCCCAATTCCCGCGCGACTGCGTAGGCCAGGGAAGTCTTGCCGGCGCCGGGGTTGCCCTCGATCAGTAGGGGACGACGCAAACAGAGGGCAGCATTCACCAATTCCACCGCTTTCCTATCCGCGACGAATCCTAAAGCCCTAGGGTCGATTTTTCCCTGTTCGGGCGGTATTTTCTGCGATTTTGCCGCTTTTGTCCATTCTTCTGGGGATAGGCTAAAACTGCGCCAAGGAGGTGGCGGTGGGATGCGATCGAGGTGTTTTCTTTGTTCTTTGGGTGTGGGTAAACTGTTCGCGCTCAGGGTCAAACCCCGATAGATGCGAAGGTCTTCTGGTTTGGAAACTGGTTTATTGGCCATTGGATTCCACCACTCTCGTGTTTAGAGGTCTCGGTCTCGGGGCGGGTTTGGGGTATAGATCGTCCCAGAAAAGGGCGATTTTTCGCTTGTTTCTGCGTAATTCTTTGATATTATCGGGCCAGTTTCTCCATTCCGAGGGTTTTAGATCGTTATCTGCCATCGGTTCGCCGGCGTTTCGACTCCAGACGGCGATCGGCAGGGATTCCACGATATCTTCCAGATCGGCGATCGATGGTTCGGTTCCGATGTAGTAATCTTTCTGGTCAAGATCGCTATTATTTTCCCATAAAGCTCTCTTGATCTCCTCGATCTCGTCGCGTATCTCTCGGAAATCTTCATCGAAATAGCGATCAAAGGAGTTAATAAAAACAGGATACTCGTATCCGATAGATGGCCCCTCACCGCATCTAAACTTAATATCTTCTAGGGAGTGTTTCAGCAAAGCAAATGGAAGGAAAAACTCAATCTCTAGTCTCGCTTGATTGGGTAAATAGTAAAACATTTCAGGAATTACCTGATAGAAACTATCTTGCATTTCTTCTAACATAAAACCTTGTTCTTTTTTATAGATATTCCATAACTTAATTTTATTGTTTATTCCCACAAAAAACATCGTATTTACATAAAAATATTCTGTTTGTAAGCCCGTATTATTATGTTTATCAATTGCGGGTGAGATTACAATTTGTATTCTTCCTTCTAGTTCGATATTTTTATTAAATTTATCCCACAATTCTCTCGCATATTTTTTGATTGTGTCTAACTGCACACCATCCCTATATCGAACAGCTTCACCTTTCCAAGTATCAATATTTTCAGCATTTTCAGCAATATCTAGGTTTTGATGCTTATATAACTTCAATCTGCACCATTCAGAAAATAAAATCAAAGGACATATTTCTTTATTAACTGGCTTACTAGACAAATCTTTTAGTTTTTCTCTAAGCTCTTGTATGTTTGAAATAGATGACGATTTGGGATCCTCATAGACTAACAGAAAAGAGTTGATTAAAAATAAACTATTATCGGAATTAATATTTAAAATATTGAAAAGTTTTTCGATTAAATTAAATCGTTGATTTTCCCATTTTTGGTCAGCTTTAGGATAAGTAGGAAAAAAGATAGCATGGGTTTCAATTCCTAGCGCAGAATAATTAACACGCTGATTACTGTCAACATTTTGGTTCATTTTATGAACCAACAAACCTAGATCGACATATCCAGAGTGGGAATAAAACTCGATCGCTTTTATGTCATCGAGAGCTTGTTGCAGCGATCGGGATAAAACGCCTTCGATCGCTGTATCTTTTGCCCTACAAGCTGCCATAACATGAATAGCTATATTAGCTCCTCGAACCGCTTCATATTGTTTGATAGCATTGCTAACGAATTTTATAATATCTCCCGCACCACTTTGGGAGTAACAAGTATCAATAATATAGAGAACTTGAGAGATGGTTACTTGGTTATTTTTAATAGGAAGAACTAAGTCTTGAGTCGGTAAAGCCGTTGAAGGTATATCGTCACTATTTGTGTCTTCCAGTATGAGATAATGTCTATCACCTGGACAATATTCGCCATGACCAGAATAGTAAAAAATAAGAATATTTTTCGTTCCATGCCGCTCTCTATCCCGAAGCCAATTAGGGAATAATTTTTTAAGATCGTTAGTTGTGGGATTCAAGTGTAAACTTGGCAGAACTCTTTCATATCCAAAACCACTGGTAAAGAGACTGTTCACCAGTTCTAAATCCGTCTCGACGCTGGGTAATTGCTCGAATGCGTTGTAATCCTTTGTCCCACAAGCGATCAGATAATACTTGATTTCTTCATCCATATCATTACCCATCAATCGATTAACCCCGATCGAATCGCTTCCCCAGTTGCAACCGCCGTCAGATACCTTTTGGCATCATGAGCCTCGCAACCATTATAAACTAGCTTATCCTCGACAGTTCCCTCAAATAAAGGGTTGAGTTGCTTTGTCAACGCCACCACATCGCCATCGTCCGCGATATTTACCCATCTTTCCACATTTCCGGGCCAGCGCCCCAGGTTATTGCGGGGGGATGGTTGCAGTCGATCGAAAATTAATTGTCTTATCCCCAAAGGAGAACCGAGAGTGACAAAGACTTTAATCGGCCATTCTGGATGCTGACATAAAGTTTCGTAACAGACGATCGAACCGAGAGAATGAGCTACAAGTACCCGCGTATCTTCACCGATACATTCTATTACTCGCTCTTGAATCTGCTGTTTTAGCTTTTGATCGTGTAAATAGCTCCCTACTTGCTTAAGATAAGAAATAACCAATTTCTCGGCAATGCTACCGAAAAACCGAGATTCACTTAACCCCGACAAAGCTCTCTGGATAATTTTTGGGGTAGATTTTTCTCTCAAAAGGCTATTCGCATTGGGATGATTATTTTCTAATCGTTCCGTTTCTTGCCACCACAACTGAAGTAATTCTTTTTCCCAATCGGAATCGATATCATTAACATCGTAGTTCGGGATACCGAGCGCTTTCGATTTTCCCCGAAAAATATCTCCGTAAAACGCACAAAGAAAATCGGTATCGGACTTTAACTCGGTTCCCGCGAGTTTCAATCCATCCTTGAGACTTGGCAACCACTCAGCAGAAATCGTGTTGCTACCCCTAAATTCTTGCGCGATACCATGAACACCGACAATTTTAGCCATGATCGTGCGGTTACAGGGCTTCCCTATCCCTGTTGATTTCCAATTTTAAACGGTTTTTCCCACTTTAGACCGAGAGCAAATTTAAAAACTGCCTTGCTTTGATCGCCTTGTCAGTCGAGATAGACCGTTCAAAAACAGCAACCAAACCACCACCACCAACCAATGCAGCACCGAGATCGTCCAGAGAGAACCAGTCAGCCAATAGACAACGGTGCAAGTTAATCCCAATAAAGCCGCTAAAATCAAGAAAATAGGCTGAAAAAAAGTCGGATTGCCCTTTTTGTAAAAAATAATTGCATTGAGGGGATGATAGACGGTAAAAAGCGTGATGCTGACCAAAGCAGAGAGGATCAGGTTAGCTGTGGAAGTTGCCGTTTCCGGATGGGGAATTAACAGCACCCGAAAGACGAATTCCTCCCAGAATGCCGGGAAGAAAAAACAAAAGACGAGCATTTTCAGTATCTCTAACGGTCTCCGTTCGGGGAAGTGCCAACGTAAAAAACCCGACCGGAAACCGATGGTCAGGGCGATCACAGCGTACAATCCCAATCCGATCGCCGTCACCCCCCAATCCCGACCGGTAAGGGGCAGCACGAGCGCTCCCAAAGTGCGACGGAGCATTGGCGCGATCATCGGCATTTCCCCGAATAACTTGGTCGGTGCGAGGGGTAAAATCTCCGGCATCGCTCCCCCAACCTGATTAGTACGGAGGAACCAGAGAGTAGCTCCTGACCGCAAGAAAATCTCACCGATCACGTCATTGCTGCCTCGCGGTAACATCGAGCGCCAGCTTAGTAGAGCGTTGGCCAGTGTATTTTCCCGAATAAAGCCTTTTCCGCGACTATCGGTGATACCGGCGAGAATTTGGGCGTTTTGCCGCCAATCGGCCCGGATCACCCCCCGGGGAGCTAATACTTGTTCTAAACGATCGCCCAATTGTCCCAAACGTTGAAAACGCAAGGTTTCCGGATCGTCGGCATGGGTTGTCAACCAAGCGGCGATCTTTGGATCGGTTTCAAACTGGTGGCGCAGGGTAGCGATCGTGATATAAAGGGCCTGATTCGAGTCCTGGACGCAGGAAGTCGCGGGGGTAACACTAGAAACCCCGGTCCCGTCCCCGATTCGGTAGCGAGCCATCATGATCTCTAACTGCTTGCGGAATTCTGTCAGGGGGGACAGAGAAACCCCGCCAAAGTTGTAATCCTCCAATAGGTCTAATTTCACGATCGCATCGGATATGGGTCGGGAATTAAGCCATCCCCGCTCTAAACTACCCGTATAGTTCGCCCAACTCTGATATCCCGATAAAATCCCCTGGGGATTGTGAGCATACACCTGATCGTAATCGAGCTGCCACTGCAGCTCTCCCGTCTGGGCATCCCGAATCACTTCGTAGAGAAAATAGGAAAAATGACCCGTTACCGTTGCCAATTGTATTGATTCGCCTTTTTTACCGCCGATTCCCCCGAAGAGATGAATTCCTATTCCTTTATCCCCCTCTTTCCACGATTTTTTTTCACCCTCCGGCAGGACTGTTACCCGACTGGCGGTTCCTTTGCGGGCGGGGGTATCGTTCCAAGTGCCACGGGTGATGTAATCTTGGCCCGATCGCACCCCAGTCAGGATTTCCGTCGGTTGCAGTTGAAACAGCGATCGGGGTTTGAGCGCTTGAACGGTAAAGAGGTTATCCCGTCCCTGCACCCCGTAGATATACCAGCCCTCCTTTCCTTCGCTTGCTGCTGCTAACTGTCGAGGGGTGGAGATAAAACGTCCTCCAGAAACTAAGGGTTGTTGGGGAATGCGGATCACTTCCGAGCTGCCGTCGAATTGTCCACTGTCGCGGTTATAGTGTTGCACTCGGAAAAGTTCGCTCCCACAGGGGGGTGAACCGGGGCAAACCTTGGGGATGTCGGTGGGGGTTCGGAGGGGAGCTTCGCCGATAATTTTCACCAATGCCACGAAGCGCCCGGTAACGATCAAGGGCATTCGCTCCACTTGTAATGACGTTTCCCCGATTTCTGCATCGGGAAAGCTGACGACCACATCATCGAGCGGTCGCGATCCGGCCAGCGCTTGCAGTGGTCCGACCCCTGAACGACCATTCAAGCGAGTCGGTAGGATATTTCCCTGTTTTTCACTCTCGATCGCCTCTGGAGTGAAGCGAATATCCTTAGTAACCAGTCCTAAATATCGAGCCAGTGCCGGGGATTGCCGCCAACCTAAACGAACTTTTTGACCGACTAAATCCGGCCGGGGTGCTTGGTAAACCTGCAACCAAGTCCAATCTTCCCCCGGTGTGGCCGAATATTCCTCCGGTTTTGGCAAAATCAGGCGACCGATCCAGGGGGCGATCGGGCGATACCATCGCGGATCGAGGGATTGCTCTAGGGGAAAATAGCCCGGTTGATTGACCGCTAACCGACTCATGATCCAGTAGTCAGCCTTGGCTTCTTCCACGGGGCGCGGACTGAACAGAAACACCGCTAGAGCGATCGCCGCCAGCGAGAGAAGTATCCAGACAATCCGGGAAATCGTTCTTTTCATGGTATAGCTGACGCTCATCGATCGAGTCAGGTTTCTCCAGCCTACAGCGTTTAGACTAAGTAGCTGGTTATAATTAAATTAAAAACGGATTTTGCCTTTAATCCCCCCTTGATCCCCCCTTAATAAGGGTGGTGCCGATCCCCCCTTAGTCCCCCCTTGATCTCCCCTTAATAAGGGGGGCATCTGATAATTTTTAACGCCTAACTACTTAAATCCCCTGAGTATAGGCTACATATCAGGAGAGGCAAAGGGCAAAACCGAGAATAAATAATCAGTTTTTAATAACCGGATTTAGGATTAGAGTGATTTACCAGGTAAAACCAGATCACCAGTTAGATGGCGATAATCCTGTTTTATCCCTGAAATTCCGTCAAAACCCCATAGATAGCCCAGATAGCCATGGCGCGTAAATAATGACAGGCGCGAAAAGTTCCCACCGATGTTATTGCTTCCGGGGTGCGAAATTGTAGGCCATTTTCATAAACTTGTCGCACCACCGCTTCCGTAATTTGCCATCCTTGCTTTTCCATTCCCATTTGTAGTAAAAAAGCCACCAACCCAAAATTAATTCCTACCCAAACTTCTAAGGGATGAGTTGCCTCGGGATTTTCGGGAGTACCATCGGGTTTTAACCCATTTGCTGCCCCAAATTTTCCCCCATGAAACTTGAGAAAACAAGCCTGATAAATCTTACTTAAAGCTGATTGCGTGTATTGATTTTCTACCACATCCGGTAAAGCCAATAAACGGGCATAAAATTGACCGCATAATTGGTCAGTCATCACCACATCGGAACCACTGCCACTATCTAAATTATAATATTCTCCATTCCAGAGAGTCTGATGATAAATAGCGCGAGATTGCTGTAACCAACTGGTAAAAATTGCTGTATCTTCTCCAATGATTTCGCCAATTTTAAGCGTCGCTTCTAGGGCCGCTATCCACAAACCACCACAATAGGCACTAATTCCCTGTAAACGCCAATCATCAAAGGTTTGGTCTGGTGCACCAGAATTTTCGGGGATGCCATCGTTATCAAGGTCAAAAGTTTTTAAATATTGCAAAGTCAGGACAATTGACGGCCAACATTCCCGCAGAAAATCCTCATCTTTAGCCCCCGTTAATAAATAATCCCGATAAACTAATAAAACAAAATCACTGCCTAAATCTTTCCAGAGATTACAATCTTGATAACTGGTGTAATTGCTCTTTTGCCAAGGGTGTTCATTGGGTGCGCCTAAATCGTGGGGAGTGGCATTTTTAGCCTTACGAATGGCACTAGCTTGGTTATAACCGATAATCCGAGGAGTGTCGTCACTGCTGGGAATTGCCCTCGCAAAAGCTTCCATGACGGCCTTTTCTAAGCGCGGCCATAACATCAATAACCCAAAGGAACCATAGAGACGCACATCAAGACTTTCATACCAACGATAATCAATACATTCTAAGACCCCAAATTGACCGATGGGATCCTGTTCCGTGGCTGCCGTCCAGAGGGTCCCGCCGTCAGTTAGGAGGTATAATTCGTTAAATAAAGCCATTTTAAACCAATCGGCCAGATCGCTGCGTTCTAGGATCGGTTTTTGCCAGTTAATAATATTTTCTCGCCATGTATCGCCGTGTTTTAAAGCCGTGCGTACCATCGCCCAAGCATTTTGACCATTGCGACCGAAAAAGTCCGTATAACGACGATAATAGTTAATTCCTTCTGCAAATTCCGTGACGGGTAAATCCCAGGCTAAAATAAAGGGAATTTTGCGAGTTTTCCCCGGACGAATGGTAAAACGAATCGCCATGGCCGTGGCCGTTTGTTCCCCTTTTTCGGCAGGGGTTTCGTCCTCAATATCCGGTAAAGAGCCATTCATGGCGAAATAGTCCCAAACTTCGCCCCCATCGCCGGCAGGGTTCCATTTACCCAGATAGAATACCTCTAGACTCGGATTAGTAATACTGGCAATCGCCATCTGTCCATCCCCTTCCCCGGGGTTTTCGTAATCCCGACCCATTAGACAGCCAACGCGGAAATTATCGACAATCCATTGATTATAATTACCCTCACTTTCCCCCCATTTTGATTGATATTCATAGACGGGACTACCATCATCTCTCACCTTAACCACTGGGGATTTAATCGCGTTAGTAAACCAACCGATTGTATTTTGCCAAGTCAGCATAATACTAATAGTAATCGGTTTATCGGTGGGGTTATGAACCGTCCATTCAAATAGGGCTATAGGATAACTACTTTCTTGGTAATTATGCGCCCAAACCGGTGAGAATTGTTCGCAAATTAATTGAGTCTGAAAAACATCTTTGTACTCGTACCAACTGCGGGGATAAAGGGCAGAATATGTTCCCTTTTCGGCTGGATACCACGACCAGCGCGATAATGTTCCATCCTTGGGGCTTTCCGTCGCCATAGCGTAGGCTTGGGCGCTTCCGTCTTCTGTTTGTTCAAAAATGCTAAATTGACAGGCCGCAAGGCTATTAAAACTGTGTTCACCGCCGTCCAGATGCCAGAGGTTAAAGTCACCTTTGGGGGAACGTCCGATGCAACCGGCCCCAAATCCCCCCAGAGGCATCCCATGCCAAGGACCATCATCTAAATTGCTGGCATAGCGGACGCTGTAGGGTTTTTCCCAACCTTTGCCGAGAGGACGTTTCCAAGCGGCGGCGGGAATTTCTGGAAGGGAGACGAGATTAAGCATAGATTTAAGTGGGTTGTGGGGTGTGGGTTGTGGGGTGTGGGGAAGTGGGGAAGTGGGGAAGTGGGGAAGTGGGGGAGTGGGGGAGTGGGGGAGTGGGGGAGTGGGGAAGCTGTCTCATCACCCTATCACCCCAAAACCCTATCACCCCAAAACCCTATCACCCCAAAACCCTATCACCCTATCTCCTCCTGAATACTGAATACTGACTCAACCAAGAAACTTTTTCAGTAAACCCTAATTATTCGCTAAAAAGATAATTACTGCGATCGCTGACTGGCCAATCTTGATTTTCTCCCCCGATAATTAAACGTTTAATATCGACAAAATCCTTACTTAATTGGGTCAAGGCATTGATTAAAATATCTAAAGCAATAAGATCGCTAGTACCGAGATCAAACCAACAACGTCCCCAAGTACCTAAGTATTCAAAATCGGTCATATTGTGCATCGGTGACATAAAGGCATTTTCGGCCATATCTGGATCGTATTCCATATAACTAATATCGACTCCTACCTCTTGTACCTGTAGGTTTTCGGCATTGAAAGCCCCTAATTTACCCAAATAAAACCAAGAGGCAAAAACTTCTTCTACATATTGCTGTTCTATATTCGAGGGAACTGTGGAAAATTCCAGCCAAAACCAGACATCAAAAGGATTAAATTCGCGAAATTGTACTTGCATATTTTTTAGAGGAGACAGGAGACAGGAGACAGGAGACAGAAGACAGGAGACAGGAGACGGGGGAGTGGGAATTATGAATATA
>NZ_JADBVE010000247.1:0-4145 GCF_020245285.1 Microcystis sp. M31BS1 | reverse complement strand
TAGGAATAAACTTGGGAGAAGATTCTGTTCTCGGTTTTCATCTTGTAGGGATTCTTGCTTTTTCCCTATCTACCCAGATATTTTTCTTTTTGGCAACCCTTGTCTTGTCAGGTTTTGACCCACTTGTGTCCGTCAGTCAGTGTGACAACTGTAAGATGTGCCATGCTGATTGATAGAATTTCCATGTCGTTAAGTTGCACTTGTTGAGGAATAAATTGATCGTATGTATTGGGTATGGTTAGCTTGCCAATACTAACTTTGATGGCAATTTCCCACAAACTGGCAATACTCAACAGTAGATCGACATCTGATTCAATTAAATTTTTAGCATCAATACTCAACTGAGGACTGTTATTAATAAACCAAAGAAATGTATGGGTATCGAGTAATAATTTCATCCCATGTACTCACTGAAATCTTCCAAAGGTTCATCAAAATCAGGTGACATCCAGATTAATCCTTTGGCACTCCCACTCTGACGGCGTTTTGGGGGTGGAGTCAATCGCACTAATTTTAAAACCGGTTGATCATTCTGGGTGATGATAATCTCATCCCCCTTGAGTGCAGATTGCAATAAGCTTTCTAGTTGTGTTTGAGCTTGATTTATATCAATTTGGTGCATAGTCTCTTATTATTAAAGTTTTCTAGAAGTTTAGCAACAAAAATCTCCCATCACTATCCAATTCTAAAAAGTGATGGAAACTATGACACCATTGCAGATGTCAAATCTTCTTGGCATCAACTCATTATCAAAGTGTAAAAAGGGCATTCAGCTAATATTCTATCGATAATTCGGTGGACATTGCTGAAGTTGAGCATTGACCTCATCAAGTGGCTTTTGAGATTCCTTTAAATTGTATTCTGCGTTAATTTTATCCGCTTGTGTTGGTTGGCTGTATGGACTTGGTGATGAAATTTGTTGTTCCCAGAACTGAACATGAGATTTGTGCATTTCCTTCATATTCATGAGACTGATGCAATTTTCGTGTACAGAACGTGGTATTCCGGCTTCCGTAGACGAGGATTGTATTCCTTGGGAGTTGGTAGGGTCGTATGGATTTGATACACTTGGAGGCTGAGGATTTACTTGAGTAGGCGAGGATTGTATTCCTGGGGGATTGACCTGACTACCTGTGTGCCGCTCAGAAGATCAAGCCACAAGAGCTATTGCAGCAAGCTTTGCAGCACATGAGCTTTTCATAACCTTACCTCGGCTATGCGGTTGTTGAAGAGGCTTAGTTAAACCTTTAATTATATTCTAAACAAAGAAAATACCAGAGGAACGCATTTTCAACTTTTCTTAACTTTTATTACTCACCGTTCGCTTAAATAAAAAAGCGATCGAGGACAAAAAAGGTTAAAATCTTTGTGTAGTAAAGGGTTTGGTTGAAGGAGTTAAGAAAATTCCCACACAGATAAAGTCAGAACGAATAGATGATCTCCCGGTGATTATTCATTGGTTAAAACAAATGAAAGTGGCAGAGATGATAGACGAGAATCTGGAAAAGCCTCACGGAAATCGCACAGGATTAAGCTATGGGGAACTAGCAGTATTATTACTGACCTATATCATCAGCGAAGGAGATCATAGAATGTGTTGTCTAGAAACGTGGGTAAATGAACATCAAAGAAGTCTGGAAGGGATAACGGGATGGAAAATAGGAGAAAAAGAAGCAACGGACGACCGTTGTGGAGAGTTATTAAGAACATTGGGTTCATCAGACAGTTTAGACCAGATAGAGAGAGAATTATGTCAATATCTGGTCAAAGCTTACGAATTACCGACCGAAAAAGCTCGCAGTGACACAACGAGTTTCTCAGTGCATCATCAAATTATAGAAGAGCAAAAAGAATCATCACTCTTAAAATTCGGATATAGTAAAGACAAACGACCCGATTTAAGGCAATATCGTCAAATGTTGGCTACATTAGACCCGGTAGGACTTCCCTTACTAGGAATGACTCTGGCAGGAAATGGAACAGATGAGAAGGATTATGTACCCACATGGCGAAAAATGACAGAAATACTCGGAAAAAAAGATTTCTTATATTTAGCCGACTCAAAAGCCTCAAGTTATGAGAATCGGGCAAAAATCCAAGCAGAAGGAGGAAATTACTGTTTTCCCTTGGCCATGAGTCAACCTCGCCCTAAACTGTTAGCTGATTGGCTAAGTAATCCCCCCAATGAAATGATTAAAATCGTGGAAACTGAAGTGGGATTAGGAGAGAAAGAAATCGGCTCTGGTTTTGAAGTTCCTTTGGGAAGTATATGGGTTGACCCAGAAAGTAAAAAACGTTATCAGTGGAATGAAAGATGGTTAGTAGTGAAATCAAATGCCTTAGCCTCCCGTCAGATAAAAGGCTTAGGAAGTCGTTTAATTAAAGGAGAAGAAAAATTATTATCTCTGCAAAAAAGACCTGGTAAAGATGAGAAAGTTTTAGAGCAAAAGGTACGAGAAGCTCTGCAAAAACTAGGATTAACTAGGTATATCACATACTCAATTGAGAAAAAGCAAAGCTATAAGAAAGTATATAAAGGTCTTGGCCACCGTAGTGTTCTATCTTCTTATCGTCGAGTTCGTGAAACGAAATTAATTCTTAGTTACACTCGTTTAAACGCAGAAATTGAGGCTTTTAAGACGATAGTGGGTTGGCGTTTATATGTCACAAATACTAACAAAGAACAATTATCTTTGACAGAAGCGGTATCAGCTGATCAAGAACAATGGCAACCGGAAAGGGGATTTCATCGTTTTAAAAAAGGTCGCTTATCTGCCTTACCCATTTATTTTCGAGACGAAGATAAGATTAAGGGGTTGATGTTTTTGTTAACGATTGCTTTAAGGGTTTTTACTTTGATGGAATTTGTGGTGCGTCGTCAATTACGTCAATCTCAATCTAGTTTGGCTGGACTCTATGACGGAAACCCTAAACGCAGCACTGACCGTCCTACGGCTGAACAGATGTTAAAAGCGTTTAGAAATCTCACTTTATATATTGAGCGAGATGGAAAGACGGAAATCTCTTGTCTTAATGAGGTACAACAACAAATCTTGCGGTTAATGAATATTCCAGAATCCATTTATACGACTGACTTCTTTGCTGATGGATAAAAATGGGTCAGTAACGTTCGCTCAATCCTTTACGGGGTCAGCTTTTCATCCATATTTTCGTTACCTGACCTCAAAAAATAAGCGAACGGTGAGTTATTACTCTAGAGGCTCTGTTGCCCGAAAATCGCTATCCTGATGTGGTAAAACGAGATAAAGTCCCCTATCAGGGCAGTTTTGAGGAAATTGCGGTCAGTGCGGTCAATAATGACAGAGGTAAAATTGAAGATAACGGCAATGGCTTCGCCGTCAGTGAAGAATTAGCCGAACATTTACGTTTGTTGGAGAAGCAGGCAATTGAAACGGGGTTTCAAGTGGGACTCCAGCAGGCAGAAATCATGGGGAAAGTCATCCCGCAAGTGACCATCATGCGGCTCAAAGAGATGATTGCCACCGGAGAACTGCGGCAGAACTTTGAGCAATTCTGGCGGGAAGCTGCCGCGCAGTTGGGAAACCCCCAATCCCTCACCGAACAGGGGTCGGGGAAATGGCAGGAGTATCAGTTGGAGAAATACCAACCCCTGACGCAGCTCTGCCCTTTTTAGAATACAAGTAAACGGTGAAAACCTTCTTGCTCAAAATGGCGATCGGTGGTTAATGCTTCATTAATATTGAACTGACGCAGGGAGCATCTCACTTATGCAATGAGTATTAATACTTATAGCAGTCAAAAACTAGAAAATCTTCAACTTGATCACAAAGAGAAATGAGGCTCTTCGGTAACTGTTATGCAAATAATTAACTTAAAATAAAATTCGATGAGACTGCCTACGCCTAAAAGTAGCTAAAATTTATACAGGGAAAGACTTACAGCACAAATAGGTTAATACCAAAAGATAGACAATTAAGTTAAGATTTGATATAATAGCCAAAAACCAGATTATTTTACTTATGTAGGACTTACGCATTGACAGGATTTTCGTAATATGCATTTGAACTTCAGACTATTCTTGCCAAATTATTGAGGTCAAGGAAGTTGGACTCTAAATTATTAACAATAAAAGAGCGGATGACCTCAGTAAATAACTCCCTTTG
>NZ_JADBVE010000246.1:0-8236 GCF_020245285.1 Microcystis sp. M31BS1 | reverse complement strand
ATACAGTGAGTTCTTTTCTTCTTCCGTGAATTCTAGGTTAATCATGTTTTTAATGAGTGCTTTGCTTCTAATTATGACTCTTAAACTATATTATTGTCCTTGAGTAAAAAATGCAAGTTGTAGCCGTGCAAAGTATAGCTGAATAAATCTACTTTTCTTGCACAGGAGAATTACGGTCAGGAAATTCTAGCCAATATACTCCATCCCCGTCTATTAAGAAATATCACAAGAAACATGGGTAGATTAAGAAAGGTTAATGGGTGTATCCATTGATAAATAGGGGTTTCTGGTTTTTGTAGTATATATGCACTAAATAAGTTCAGATATATAGAAAAACCGGCGATTACGATTCACGACGGTTATAGTAATGTATGATGTAATGTATATAATTAAACTGGCTATGGTCAGCAAAATCCGCAAGCAAATTTATATCGAAGCCGAGCAGAATAATTTACTGAAAGAGAAGGCCCGACAGACGGGACTGAGCGAGGCCGAGATCATCCGACAGGCGATCGACCAACACATAATTTCCGTCAAATCTCCTACCCCGAACTTGAGCGCTTGGGAGCGAGAAAAGGCCTTTATCGCCGGTCTCGAAAACCGCCCATCACAACCGGGTAAAAGGGATTGGCGAAGGGAGGATCTCTATGAACGATAGAGTCCTGCTCGATACCAATATTCTGGTCTATCTCTACGATATCGCCGAGAAAAGCAAACGGGAACGGGCATTAACCGTTGTCGATGACCTGATCCGCACCACCCGCGCTGTCATCAGTCCGCAGGTGATGGGAGAATTCTTTCAGTCCGTCACCCGCAGCCGTCGCCCCCTGCTAACCCAGGAAGAAGCTCTGGCCCGCATCCGTCAATATCTAATAGCCTGTGAGGTAGTTCCGATTACCGAGTTGATCGTTCTGGAAGCCACCCGTGGAGTAGAAAGTTACCAGTTTTCCTACTGGGATGCCCAGATCTGGGCGACCGCTCGCTTAAATCAAATCACCACGGTCTATAGCGAGGATTTTAATTCCGGGGCTACCATTGAGGGAATTCATTTCGTCAACCCCCTGAACGATGGCGGCAGACTTTCTTTTGGGTAAGATAGCTGTAGTTTCGCCAAGATTCCCAAGAAGGCGAGGGCGGCGGCTTCTTAACGAAGGCAGGAGGCGGTCGGCCGTTTTTGTAACGGGGATTTATGCCCCGCTCCCAAAACTTTTCGCCTTGTTGCTGTGCCAAATCCTTGACCCATAAACAATCATCCTCAAGATAACAAATCGATTGCAATTGTCGATGATAGCTGAGATTCTATCACTTGATGACCGAGATTAACCGGTCGAGCATTTCCCTCTACCGGCGCGCAATAACGGGGAATTGGACTAGAAACGAGGCTTATATGACGGTCACTCACCGCTAATCCATGGCTAGGATCATAGCCTTTCCAGCCGCCCCCCGGCAAATACACCTCCACCCAAGCGTGTAAATGTCTTTCTTCTTGGTCTAAATCTCCTTCTTGATAGCCACTGACAAAACGGGAAGCCAATCCCACACAGCGACACACATCCATAAATAAAACCACAAAATCGCGACAGGAACCCTGCTTATTTTTCCAAGTGTTTCCGGGTAGATAGGGTTCCCCGGTAATACGAATAATTTGCTGACAATTTCGGTAAATTTTGTCATTAAGATTAAACAGGAAAGATAGCACCTGTCCCTCGGTTTCCTGCATAACTTCTTGGGCTAATGCTGCCACATCAGGATCATTATTTAACCCATAAAATTGTCTGTAGGGTTGTAATTGACTGTGGAGAGAAATGGGATAATCAAAGGGTAAACAGGTCGCCCAAGGTTCCAACAAATACTGAAAAGGATTAACCCCATGGGTTTCCACTTCACTCACCACATCAATCAATAATTCTTCCGTCGGTTGATTAAACCAAATTTGTAAACAAGAATTACCATCGAGGTCGATAATATTAGTTATTGTTAAAGGTTCTGGGTTAATTTTGAGGGTAAACTCTCGCAAAGTTTGCCCACCATCGGATTTTGGTCGCAAGCGCAGCAGATGGGGGGATAAAATCACGGGTTGATTATAGAAATAGTTGGTTTGATGCCGAATGTGATAACGCATTAAGTTGTTAATTGGGATTGATATTGAAAGTTATTTACTGGCAGAGGTGAGGCAAGTTCGGGATTAAAAACGAAGAAAGTTTCTGTCATTTTTATTCCCACATCATTAACTCTTTTTTGAATATGGTCGAGGAATTCATGTAATCCCATTTCAATAATATCCTCGATAGTTAGATAGCTCATTTCGGCACAAAGTCGCCCTAAACTTCTTTCTACCGAATTCCCCCAAGTTCCTATAGGAGTCCCTGTAACTTGATGCAAACAGTGGTCTAATTCCCGCAGACAAAAGTGAATTGAACGAGGAAATTCTCGGTTAAGAATTAAAAATTCAGCCACGTCACTAGGAGTAATCCGTCGTTGACATTTACGATACATTTCGTAGGCACTCACGGACCGCAGTAAAGCAATCCATTGAATTTGGTCTAGAGAAGTTCCTACCCATTGGGCGGAAGGTAAGAGATAATAGTATTTAACATCAAGAATTCTGGCGGTTTTATCGGCGCGTTCCTGTAATCTTCCCATAACGCCAAAATGCCAACCTTCATTATGAGTCATCGTTGCATCCATCACCCCCGCAAAACGGTGACTAGCCAATTTAACTTGGGTAAAAAAGTTAGGTAAAGTAGTTTGAGGATGGTAAGAGGAAGCATCTTTTACCATCAAGAAAAAACCATTAACCTGTTCCCACATTTCCGAAGAAATAATCTCACGAACTGACCGAGCATTTTCTCTGGCCCAGCGCAAACAAGAGATAATTGAATTACTATATTCCGTGTCAAATGTCAAGAAATTGATCACATTTTCTGCGGTGGCTGTGCCGTAACGTTTCTTGAATTGTTCTAAATCTCCCGTGGTTAAAACCAAAGGTTCCCACTGTTGCAAAACACTGGTAGGTACATCTAACATTAAATTAAGGTTAACATCCATAAACCGGGCGACATTTTCTGCCCGTTCAATATAGCGATTTAACCAATAAATTGAATCAGCAACTCTACTAAGCATAATTAACTGGGAAAAAGGAAAGGGTAGGGTGGGTTAGTAACCCACCAAAATTTTGATTATTGTCCTGATTACTTGGTTAAAACCCAAGTGTCCTTACTGCCACCACCTTGAGAAGAATTAACCACTAAAGAACCCTTTTTCAAAGCTACGCGAGTTAACCCCCCGGGATGCACATAAATTTCATCGCCACGATGGAGAATATAGGGACGTAAATCCACATGACGACCTTCAACTTCCGTGTCAATTAAAGTGGGAACCCTAGAAAGACTTAACACCGGTTGAGCGATATAATTGCGAGGGTTAGCGGCAATGCGTGGGGCAAATTCTTCTCGTTCTTTCGAGGTAGCTTGGGAACCAACTAACATCCCATAACCTCCCGATTCATTGGCGGCTTTCACAACTAACTTATCGAGATTATTTAAGACATAATCTAAGTCCTTTTCTCGCCAACAAAGATAGGTAGGAACGTTATTTAAAAGCGCTTCTTCTCCCAGATAATAACGAATCATATCGGGGACAAAAGCATAAATAACCTTATCATCAGCGACTCCCGTACCAGGAGCATTAGCTAAAGCGACGCGGCCTTCCTGAAAAACTTTTAATAATCCGGGTACACCTAACATCGAATCGGGACGAAAAACCGCCGGATCTAAAAAGTCATCATCGAGGCGACGATATACCACATCTACCCTTCTTAATCCCTTGGTGGTTTTCATTTGTAGATAACCATCAAAGACGACTAAATCACGCCCTTCCACTAATTCTACCCCCATTTGTTGGGCGATAAAAGAATGTTCAAAGTAGGCAGAATTATAGGTTCCGGGGGTTAAAACTACTACGGTGGGATTAGGTAATTGGGGTGGGGCTAAATTAAGGAGAGTTTCCAACAGATGGGAAGGATAATCATCCACCGGTTTAACATTCATTGTCTGGAAAATATCGGGGAAGGTGCTTTTCATTACCCGACGATTTTCGAGTACATAGGAAATACCGGAAGGAACCCGCAAATTATCCTCTAAAACGTACCATTGACCATCTTTATCGCGGACTAAATCGGTTCCCGTGATGTGACACCAGATACCTCCGGCGGGTTTCAGTCCCAGACAGGGTTTCAGAAATCCCGTCGCCGAGGCGATTAATTCGGGGGGAATAATGCCATCTTTAATGATTAACTGGTCATTGTAGATATCGGAGAGAAAAAGATTGAGGGCTTTGATGCGTTGTTTCAGTCCTCTTTCTAAATAATCCCAGTCCTCAGCCGCGACAATTCGGGGAATAATATCAAAAGGAAAGATTTTTTCTACCCCTTGATTGTCGCTATAGACATTGAAAGTCACCCCCAATTCAAACAGGGCCGACTGAGCGGTTTCCCGGTGTTGTTGAAGTTCTCGGGGTGGCAGATTCTGCAACCATTTGATTAAAGGGGAGGAGTGGGGACGAGGTTGACCATCATCTAAGAATAGTTCGTCGTAGAAGCCTTCGGGATCGTAGGTATTTAATAGCACACTGACCTCATTTCATACCGATACTTTTTTGCTAACATACATTAACAATGCACTCTAAGAGAGTCTCTTAAAGAGGGGGTATCTCCCAAAGCACGAAGAAAAATTCCTCGTGCGCCATTAATATCTCTATCCATCGTCTTGCCATCAATCTTGGATTTAATGACTTTTTTTCCACCTAAGTTATGTATTAATTCACCAGTCCAGCTAACTGTTTTCGACGTATAGGCTTCACAGCAGTCTATTACTAATTTACCCATCTCAAAAGCCTTATGCTTGAGAAATTGCTTAAATCGGTAATGAGACCAGTTAAGCATCTGTCTAACAGATTTTGAGCGAATCTTCCTGCTATTTTTTAGAACCATTTCTGACACTTCAAAAGTAGGCAAAAGAATCACATCAAAGTTATCAACTAGGAATCTAGCAACTTGATGATGAAGTTCATCTACTAAATTCCTGATTTTATTTCTTAGTCGATTAGCTGCTTTTCGATAACGGTTTCTGGTTTTAGCATTAACTTTGGTAGAACGAGAAATTAAATCATCAAGGTGATAGCATAATCGTTGGATTTTACCTATATCCTGACTCCCGATTGAGCCAAAACTATTAGGCGAGAATAGTGCCAGAAAATCTCTAACACCGGGGTCTAGGGCGACAATGCGTCCTTGGTTATCGGATTCGCATCGTTGCACCTCATGGGGAATAGCTAAATAGTATTGTCCATTTCTGGATACTAATCGGCTATCCCCAAAATTGTCGGGCAGTGATTCGGTGAAGCGTATTTGCCCTAATTTTGTGTGATATATTCCTTTTGCTGAAATGGCTGACTTAGGAATATAACAGGATTGCTGTTTATCTTTACGGGAAGGGAATTTTACTTTCTGGATTTCCCCAGTTTTTTGATATTTTCTTTGAGCATTTTTAACGGCTTCACAAGCGTCTTTGACTGCTATTGATTTAATCTGGTAGGGGACTTCTTTAGCCCATTCTGGTAAATCATTAATGATTCCCGTCTTGATAGCCTTCCAATTAGCTTTTCTACCTGGTTCCTGTAGATATTTAATGGTTTGGTTGAAGACAAACCGAGATACTCCCCACCAGTGTTTCATCAGTTTCTTCTGTTCTGTTGTTGGATAAATCCGTACTTTCTTTGATTTTTTGAGCGTACTTCCTGAGTCTGGACATTCGGCAAGAGAAGATGTGAAGTATTTATAACAAGTCTGCTGTAAGTTCTGATTCGGGACTGTGAACAGTTTGGTCGAGAACCAAGATTTTGCCACCGTTTTGTTCGACCATATACTGTATAAGCTCGAATCTAAATCGGCATAATCTGTCCAGTGTGGACATAACAATTGTGAGTTTATTTCCCCACAATCATCTGTCCAGTATGGCTCTAAGTCCTTTTCTTTGGAAGTTAAGCCCACTATCGAGGTCTTTGATGATTTCTGCCTCTGGATAGAATCCGCGCATAAAGCTGACTTGTCTCTCAAGGTCATCTCGTTGCTTGATTGAACTGACTCGGCAGTAGCAAACAAGGGAAGCTCTAGCTGCACCATTGACGTAAGACTGGACATCGTACAATCGTTGCCCTGCTTCGTTTTTGATACTTTTGATTTTCCCTTCATCGGCATATTCTCTTAATGTATTGGGATGTAATCCCCATAGCTCAACGGCTTTTCTTAGGGTCACAAACGTTCGCCTAAATAGTGGAGTATGTAGGTCAATGTGAGCAAATCAGTAACTAGCTGTCAACCTTACCTATTCCCAGTGTCGGACAATTAGCCCGATTTTTTGTAGTCTAGGAGACATTTTAAGGGAAATTTTAGGAAGTTACGTTTTTTGAGGCTGGCGATCGCTGATTGATCCCCACCGGTGGAGAAACCTGACAAGAGCGAGAATTAGCCCTGAAAACTGTGTTACATTTTTTAAAGGTCACACCTTAAATCTTTCATTTTTCTTACTGGTTACGCGATGTTTACCAAACAAGTAACGGATTCTAAAGCCTATCAATGGTTTGAGGAACGCTTAGAAATTCAAGGGATCGCTGATGATATCAGCACCAAATACGTTCCCCCCCACGTTAATATCTTCTACTGTCTGGGTGGTATCACCCTTGTGTGCTTCGTGATCCAGTTTGCCACTGGTTTTGCCATG
Organism: Microcystis sp. M31BS1; assembly: GCF_020245285.1. Lineage (NCBI taxonomy): Bacteria > Bacillati > Cyanobacteriota > Cyanophyceae > Chroococcales > Microcystaceae > Microcystis > Microcystis sp. M31BS1. Next base: position 1,457 of record NZ_JADBVE010000246.1, on the reverse strand, counting down.
ACCTTCTACTACAAACCCACTGTAGCAGAGGCCCTCTCCTCCGTACAGTACATCATGAACGAAGTTAACTTTGGTTGGTTAATTCGTTCTATCCATCGCTGGTCCGCCAGTATGATGGTCTTAATGATGATCCTGCACGTTTTCCGCGTCTATCTGACCGGTGGCTTCAAAAAACCTCGCGAATTAACCTGGGTGACTGGGGTTGTCCTGGCCGTGATCACCGTTAGCTTCGGTGTCACCGGTTACTCCTTGCCCTGGGATCAGGTGGGTTACTGGGCGGTTAAAATTGTTTCCGGTGTACCTGCTGCTATTCCCGTCGTCGGTGATCAACTCGTCACCCTGATGCGCGGTAGCGAAAGCGTCGGTCAAGCAACTTTAACCCGTTTCTACAGCTTGCATACTTTTGTACTACCCTGGTCGATCGCGGTCTTCATGTTGCTACATTTCTTGATGATCCGTAAACAAGGCATTTCTGGGCCTCTATAATTCAGAAAAATATCTCTGTCGATCCGAAATCATTTTTAGGAGACATTATCCATGTCCACATTAAAAAAGCCCGATCTCAGCGATCCCGCTCTCCGCGCTAAGTTGGCTAAAGGTATGGGTCACAACTACTACGGTGAACCCGCTTGGCCCAACGATCTGCTCTATGTCTTCCCGGTGGTTATCTTCGGTACGATCGGACTCTGCACCGGTTTAGCGATTATGGATCCCACCATGATTGGTGAACCTGCCGATCCTTTCGCTACTCCCTTAGAAATTCTGCCAGAGTGGTATCTTTATCCCGTTTTCCAAATTCTCCGCATTCTTCCTAACAAACTCCTAGGTATCGCTTGCATGGCTGGCGTTCCCCTAGGCTTGATGTTAGTTCCTTTTATTGAAAGCGTCAATAAATTCCAAAATCCCTTCCGTCGTCCCGTCGCTACCGCTATCTTCCTATTTGGTACTGTGGTCACGATTTGGTTAGGTATTGGTGCCACTTTCCCCATCGATACATCTTTAACTCTCGGTTTGTTCTAAGTTACTGAACTTCACCGGTTTTTTGCCCACGCTTGTGATTCCTGACTTTGGAAGAGCGATCGTGGGCAATTTTAATTTTGATTTCTCCTATCTCAATGGAGCGACAGGACTCCCGTTAAACCGCGTAGCGGTTTAACGGGATATGAATCGCCACCAGAATGAAACTAACGCGGTAGCGTTTCCACTTTCGGGGAGTTTTGGTTCTCGACGTATTTTTTTAGTTGTTCGACGGTAACGCCGCCACAACTAGCCACAAAATAAGCCCCCGTCCAAAAATAAGGTTTATTGTAGAAATACGGCTCTTCGGTTTGTGTTATGCAATGGACGGGGGTTATAAGGGATGTAACCCTTATATAGAAAGGCATTTAGCGATTTTTGTCAATTATTTTTGATCTAGAGCGAACTAATCAATTAAGTCTCTTGCCAGATAAGGATTT
>NZ_JADBVE010000245.1:0-9414 GCF_020245285.1 Microcystis sp. M31BS1 | reverse complement strand
GAACCCTTATATAGAAAGGCATTTAGCGATTTTTGTCAATTGTTTTTTATCTAGAGCGAACTAATCAATTAAGTCTCTTGCCAGATAAGGATTTAGTCGATTTATGCCCCCCTATCGAACCATAACAAGTAACGAAGAGCCATTGTTCCCTAGCTTTCGTTCCCCTGAAATACAGTTAATTAGGACATAAGAAAGACAATGAACCCGATTTTTTCCGATATATTTGACGGCAATCTCTTAGACAATAACATAACTAACGGTACTGGCCTCGCCGATAATATCGTTCTTGATAACGGTAATGACACTTCTGACGGTGGTGCTGGTGATGATCTAATGTATGGTAATGGGGGCAGCGATAGCCTTCTAGGTAATGCGGGCAGCGACAATATTCAAGGTGGTTCAGGTAATGACACCCTCGATGGTGGGGCTAATAACGACACCCTTGATGGTGGGGCCGATAACGACACTTACCTCTTCGACACGGATCTGGTCTTGGGTAGCGATCGCCTAATTGATGCCTCTGGAATCGATACCCTCAACTTTGCGGCGACCACAACTAAAACCATCAACCTCAATCTCGGCAGTACCGCCGCCCAAACCGTCACCGCCGGAAATCTCACTCTCACCCTAGCTAGTGCCACTGCCTTTGAAAATGTCATTGGTGGTAGCCTCAATGACACGATTGTGGGCAATACTCTGGCTAATTCTCTCACCGGTGGGGCTGGTAATGATAGCCTTGACGGTCGGGCTGGTAACGACACCCTTGATGGTGGGGCTAATAATGACACATACCTCTTCGACACGGATCTGGTCTTGGGTAGCGATCGCCTAATTGATGCCTCTGGAATCGATACCCTCAACTTCGCGGCGACCACAACTAAAACCATCAACCTCAATCTCGGCAGTACCGCCGCCCAAACCGTCACCGCTGGAAATCTCACTCTCACCCTAGCTAGTGCCACTGCTTTTGAAAATGTTATTGGTGGTAGCCTCAATGACACGATTGTGGGCAATACTCTGGCTAATTCTCTCACCGGTGGGGCTGGTAATGATAGTCTATCTGGTGGAGACGGTGATGACACACTGATTGGTGGCAGCGGCACTGACACAATGACCGATGGTGTAGGTAACGACATTTACCGATTCTTGAGTGTATCAGATAGTGGGGTCGGTGCTGCGCGGGACGTACTTACAGATTTCACTCCTGGATTTGATAAGATTGACCTATCGGCGATCGATGCCAATACTACTATAGCGGGTGATCAAGCTTTCACTTTTGTTGGTACTGGTGGCATTGTCGGGGGCGGTATAGTCAACTACTTTATTTCTGGTAGCACTTTGATTGTTCAGGCAGAAATTGAGGGAGATGGTAACTTAACTGTTGATATGCAAATTCAACTCAATGGTGGATTATCTGCGATTGCGGCAACAGACTTTATCCTCTAGTCTGTGACTAATTGCACTTTTTAATCTCACGTTAGAGACAGTAAAATCTACTCCTCGGCGTGAGATTAATATTTAGTCGGATGAAACATCAACACCATAATAGCCAGAAATTACTGTAATTTGATGGGCGGAGTCGGACTCGAACCGACATGAGGGGCTGCCTCGCCACATTTTGAGTGTGGTGCGTCTACCAATTTCGCCATTCGCCCTTGGCATTAGTTTTATCATTATAACCCATTTTTGGCCCTTTTAACAAATTTTGATAATCGGGGGAACTGGCCCAACGATCGATTTCTCGCGCGCGCAGGACGGGGAGGGGATGGGTTAACTGTTGAGTTTGCAAACCCTTTAACATTTCGCCCATTTCCGAGGCGCTGACGGCATCGTAGGACTTGGCCTGATCGATAAAAGCCTCTAAATTTAATAAAGGTGCCAGACTGGGGGAACCTCCGGCTAACTTCATTAACACCGACATGACGATTTTTGGGTCTTGAACTGCCAATAAAGCCGCTCGATCGCAACTAAACTCGGCGCAGCGCACCCATGCTAACATTCTCTCCTGTAGGGATCGTGCTAACATTGTCCCCCAATTGGGCAGTAATCCCGCCGCTAGGACCATAATATTGGCTAAAGTCAGATAAACGCCGTGTTCACATTTGAGATGTCCTAATTCGTGGGCGATTACCGCTTGAATTTCTGCGGGAGTCAGCATTTCAATTAGGGAAGTGTGCATCACCATAAACGGTTTTTTGCCGCGCATGGCGAAGGTATAGGCGTTAGGAACGGGGTTTTGTTGAATGTATAATTGAGGTGGTTCTAAGTCGAGAATTCGGCAAGCTTCTAGGAGGAGATTATGCAGGTCGGGTAATTGTTTTTCCCCCACCAAAACACTAGCAGCAATATTATTTAAGTAAAAGAATTCCTCAGCGACGGAACCTAACAAACTTCTCACGGCTATATCTAACCCAGGCAACTGTTTAAGGGAGTTAGTGGCCTCTAGGTCGATGGGATGCCGAAAATCATTGGCTTTTAAGCCGAGTAATAACTGTTTTGATAATTCCATATTCTTATTCATTTAACCAAGCTTTGACGCGTTCTAAACTTTTCCAATCGGGTTTTCTAGCCAAACCATCAGCGATATTTTCATCCACTTCTTGGCGAACTTCTTTGTTTAAACTAACTAATTGTTGCACCAGTTCGATATGTTCTCTAACTCCGGCGGTTTTGGTTTCTAACATAGCTAAAACCAAATTGATCCGGTTTTGGGGGGAAACTTTATCGAGTTTAACGGCTTTTTGGGCGGCTTTTAGGGCTAATTCCGGTTTATCGGTGAGCATATATAACCAAGCTAAACAGGACCAAACGGCGGCATTTTTCGGACTGCGATCGCTTAATTGTTTAAATTCCGGCAATAAACTGGCGGCGCTTTCTCCCTGTTGGTAGCGTTCTAAACCTTGTTCGAGGGTAAAATTGGCGGTTTCTGTCATTTTCAGCTGCGGGGTTAATCAAGGAGCAAATTTAACGGTTATCGGCGTATTACACAAAGCTAGTACAAATCACCTTCATCTAGTATTTTAGCAAAATTTGTCCCCTTGTCAGCAAAATTTTAAAAGACGATGCCCCGTTCTCGCCAGATCATCAATAGGCCACTCATTGAAACGAATAACATCACTGCTTGTTTAAATTGCTGGGGACTCATTCTTTCTAAAACTTTTTGTCCTAACCAATTGCCCGGCCAGGCCGCTAATCCTAACAATAAACCGTAACCGAGAAAAGGCAGATGTAAAACTCCAAAGGCTGCGTAGGCGATTAATTTCGCCACATGAACTACGACCATGTGAACGGATTTCGTTGCCACCATTGGTTCTTTAACTAGCCCATAGTTAATATAAAACAGGTTCATCATCGGGCCGGTACTACCGACTAATCCTGACAAGAAAGCGTAGATAAATCCCGAGGGCATAAAATACCAAGTTTTAATCTCAAAAAAAGGATTTTCTTGTTGGGGAAATAATTGTTTAAGCGAGGATAAAACCAGAAAGATTCCCAAAACTAGCGGCAACCATTTGAATTGTAAATGGGCAAAGACAAAAGCACCGAGGGTAGATCCCATAATTGCCCCAGGTAAATACCACACCGTCGAGGGCCAGTCAATGGCGCGCCAATACATTCCCATGCGTTGGACGTTACCGATTAGCATCCCCGTGGTCAAAACCGGAGGAATGACGGCAGCATCGAGAAACCAACCTAAAACGGGGAGTAGAATCAGGGGACTACCCCCACCAGCCAGGGTGCTAAAAAACCAAGCTAGACTACCTGCCAACATCAAGGTAACAATGATCATCGAGTTGTAAAGTTAATTCACAAAGAGTTACTTAATCTATTATGATATCTTCTTTGGGATCTTCATCGGTATAATGCCATTCCACATTGGGCATAGCCTCGAAAGCTTGCCGGACGTAATCTTCCCAGAGTTTCCGCATTTTAGCTAGGTAGGGATCTCCCAAACGCAATTGTAACTTATGACGTAGGCTTAGGCTATTAGCTTCATACATACTCAAATAGATAGGTGGACCGACGGAAATATTCGATTTCATGGTCGAATCGATCGAAAGTAAGGCACATTTGGCCATTTCCTCTAGGGGTGTATCATAGGTAATGGTGCGATCAAGAATCGGTTTACCGTATTTAGTTTCACCTATCTGTAAAAAGGGCGTTTCTTTGGTGGCTTGAATATGATTTCCCTGGGGATAAATCAGGAATAATTGCGGTTCTTCTCCTTTAATTTGTCCCCCAAGAATAAAGTTACATTGAAAATCAATATTATCTTTTTCTAGCCAAGTCCTTTCCCTAGCTTGTACTTGACGACTTTTATCACCGATATAGTGGGCTATATCGTAGAGATGATTCAGAGAATGAAGACTTTTATCCTCTTGATTGTGCAGATCTCTTTTTAGTTCGTGAATCACTCCTTGGCTAATCGATAAATTCCCCGATGTGCAGACCATAATTACCCTTTCTCCCGACACCGAAAAGTCAAATAATTTCCGATAGGCCGAGATATAATCGACTCCCGCATTCGTGCGAGAATCTGCCCCCATAACAATGCCAAAACGATTGATAATTCCTAAACAGTAAGTCATTTTCAGTAATCAGTGAACAGTAATCAGTAATCAGTGAGCAGTAATCAGTGAGCAGTAATCAGTGAACAGTAAACAGTAATTAGTGAAGATTGATCGGTGAATAATATCATTTAAAGCTTAAAACTTAAAAATTTAATCTGATAACTAATCACTGATAACTGCTCGGTGAATAATATCATTTAAAACCTAAAACTTATCACTTTAATCTGATAACTGATAACTGATAACTGATAACTGATAACTGATCACTGATCACTGATCACTGATCACTGATAACTGATAACTGATAACTGATAACTGATAACTGATAACTGATAACTGATAACTGATAACTGATAACTGATAACTGATAACTGAATTAAGCCATAACCATACCACCATCGACGTTAAAGACTTGACCAGTGATATAAATAGCGGCGGGATCGGCGGCTAAAAAACGCACCATCCCGGCGACTTCTTCCGGTTTTCCGTAACGGGAGAGGGGGATATATTTGAGAATTTCATCTGCTTTGAGGTCATGAGTCATATCAGTTTCAATAAAGCCGGGGGCCACGGCATTAACAGTGATGCCTCGACTGGCAAATTCCTTGGCTAAAGTTTTCGTTAAACCGATAACACCGGCTTTAGCGGCGCTGTAATTAGATTGACCCGGATTACCCATCAAACCGGATACAGAAGTGATGTTAATTATGCGGCCGCTTTTCTGTTTTAACATCAATTTACCGACGGCACGAGTGCAGAGAAAAACCCCGGTTAAATTGAGATCGATGACCGCTTGCCAGTCTTCTAATTTCATTCTTAACATTAGGGTATCCCGGGTAATACCAGCATTATTAACTAAGACATCAATATGACCGAATTTTTCCTTGGTACTGTCCACTAAATTATCCACTTCTTCGCTTTTAGCCACATCTGCTTGTAGAGCTATTGCCTTTCCCCCGGCCGCGGTAATTTCTTCAACAACGGCATCGGCAGCACTGCTAGATTTAGCATAGTTCACCACTACAGTAGCACCCTGGCTGGCTAATTCCAAGGCGATCGCTTTACCGATCCCTCGCGAGGCCCCGGTTACTATGGCTACTTTGTCTTGTAAATGCTGGCATTCTGCGGGTAATAGTTTCATAATTTTCTGCATTCCCCAAATAATCGTCAAATCTCAAGAGAAAACTTTGTACTGATAACTTTGCTCAAAACACTTCATTATCTCACAAGCGGGTTAATCTGACCGCAGCAATCCTCAAGCGCAATCGCTCTGTCCCCACTTTCCTGTATAGTATCAGGGAGAATTGGCCGCCACTAATTGATCGAGTTGTTGCTGCATCAAATAACAGACTTTCTCATAACATTCGCGTACATAACGGCGGTCCCGGGCCGCTTTTTTGCCGTAACGTTCAAAAATAATTGGGGGACAAACCCGGGTATGTATCGGTACGGGTAAGGGAATATTCGGCAAGGGACCGATAGCTAGTCCCCAGGGTAAACCGAAATAGATGGGACAGGTCCCGGGGTCAATACCGAAAGGCCAAGGCATACCCTGTTTATGCAATTCTTTTAATTGAGGATAAATATCGTCGAGGACAAACAGAGTCGAGTGAGCGCCGTGGGAAATGGCGGGAATAATCGGCACTTCGTACTGTAAAGCTAGTTTAACAAAAGCTTGATTACCGGCAAAATGAATTTTATTTCTTAAACTGTGGGGACGGAAAACATCCGTAGCACCTCCTGGATAAATTAAGACACTAGCGCCACTATCCAAAGCGGCGATCGCCATTTTGGGATGAGCATGAACGGCCCCCATTTGGGCTGCTAGACTAGCTTGGGGTGGAAAAAATCGCCAGACTCGCGAATCCATCAAACCATAGACTAAGCGATCGCTGCCAAAGCGTTGAAACCAATCATACATCATCATAAACATATCGGGAGCCGCTAAACCGCCGTTATGGGAGCCGATGAATAATACTTGTCCTGAGGGGGGAATATTTTCCCAACCATCGGTTTCGACGCGAAAATAATGGTGATAAAACCAATCCAGAAGGGGGACAAATTTTTCGATCACTTGCGGATCGCGATCCTCTAATGACCAACCGGTGAGGGTATCAACAGGGGCCTTAGCCGCTTCTAGGGATAATTCGGCAAAAGTCGCCGTAGATGAGACAAAAGAACTAAAAATCTGCATTGATGCCCAGTGGATAATTTAAGCGCATCTTATTATCGCAAATTTCGGTTAAAAAACCCATCGTTTGAGAACGGCTTTCCTTGATAATTTTATCATTTTTAATGTCTAATCTTCACAGTTGAACCAATTTTTATCTAATAACTGTTCTAAACTGTAAGGGCATTCTGAGGGAAAATCGCCAAAAAAACCAGTTTTTTGTTGAACATAATCGAAAGCATCCTGATAGATTATCGGTAATTCCTCAGCTAAATAATTCTGTAAATTTGCTGTTAAAGATTTTCTTAATTGCGTGCGAAACCTGATAATTTCCGCTCGCCAATGATTCCCATTTATTTCTGCTTCTGTTGTCCAATATTGTAAAAGTAATAAATGCCTGATTACTTGTTCAAGTAAGCTACTGACTCGGTTTTTATCTCTTTTACTCAAGCTTTCTAATTCCTCAATTAAATGGATTATATCTAATTCATCTAAGCGATTTTCCTTGAGGATTTTTATTGTTTCCTCTAACCAAAGATGTTGATCAATTTCGTAAAGTAGGGGCAGGGTTTCTCCTCCCTCTACTTGCCAGGGATTCTGATTTAAAGTTTTCATTGGGTTGTTGGCGGTTTTTAATAGGAAATAAGCACCCTCATATATATATTAGGCCACTTTCTCCTAATTTTGATATTGACACGGGAAAAATTACCGCCCCTCCTTACAGTAACTAACTGCCATTATCCCTAAATAAATGTAAAAAAGATTAATTTTCGCCAAAATAGTTGACTTTACACTCCTCCTGTGGTGCGGTGCGCTTCAAAGTAGGTTGGGTTGAAGCATGAAACCCAACGCTAGAAACGACTCTAAGACCGATAGTATTTCAGCTAGGGAAAGGATGTTTCCATTCAATTAATTTCTAAGCACGAGTAGAGAGATTTTTGGCGTGGTTGAAGGAATAGAGGACGGTTTACGCAATCCCCTCGCCTTCGGTTTCCCCCTTTGAAAGAGGAGGTAGGGGGGATACCTAATACCATTTTTCAAAAGTAATGGCAGAGATGGTTAATTACCCTCACCCCCAATCCCTCTCCCAGAAAAGAAGAAAAGAGTAATATACTTGCCACCAATAAAGAAAAATGGTATAAGAAGTTATTTTTCAATTCTTGATTAGGAGCTATAAACCCAATTTTTCCGTAGGTTAAGTTTTTAGTTTTTACATAAAGAAACATTTTCATTGATGCCGGTTTTACCCGTTAATATCCAGCCTTCTTGTGGTGATTTTATGGCCACCCAGTTCAGATTATCATTGGTGGTAAAGATCATTAAAGAAAATGATTCCCCTTGAACAATTTGTCCACTTTTAACGATGCCTAAATGACGGGAATTAGTGGTAGAGTCTTCATAAATTATTAAGCCATTTTTCACGGAACTATTAACGCGCAAGCAAGGAACAGTTCCTAAAGAGGTGTTATAGGCAGTAACAGTATTAGTGCCTTTGAATTGACCATTTATCCAACAGCCATATTGTATGTTTCCCGAACCTATTTGATTGATGTCATTATCTAATCTCCACCAGTAGGTTTCTTGTTGTTTCTTCTCTGCATTGGGGGTGTCAACTTCGCCAAAACATAATTGCTGTAATTCTAGTCCTGCTCCTAAGTCCATATTGGAGAAACCGAAATCTATATTTGCATCGGTTAATTTATCCCAACGTTGCCATAGTGTCCAGCCTGTTTGGGGTTGATTATTGGAACCATTCGGATCGCCTATTTCTGCTTGTGTTTTTATGGAGAAAAGGTTGATCAAGCTATAAATTGTTAAACTGAGTAAGCTGGTTTTTACAATGTTCGACATTCTCATCTTGAATTATTGTTTAGAGGAGTAATAGAAAGTAGATCTTGTAGGGTGCGTTAGGCGGCCACTAATTCTGTCAAAAAAAAACAAATTTATAATCCGCCGCAACGCACCATCTCCATTATCAATGTTGTTTTCTATTCAACGAATTGTACTACAGGTCACAAGTCGGCTCTTCTCGACTTTGTGTGATAATTTTTGCTTATGGAATCGTGAAATGCTTATCGGGCAAGACTTTTAGGGCTATTTTGCGGAAGAAAGTATCAGTATAGACCTCGTTTCCACACAGAAACCAGAAGAGCCACAAGTCTTTTGGCAACTTTATGCACTGCGTTAACCCCAACATCAAAACAATGAGAAAAAGGGAGGTGCCCTTGGGGTGCTGTCATTAAATTAAAGGTAAAGGTATCTGGGTATTCCCAATTCTCCCTCCTCCAGCCGACGCGATAAGCGAACTTCTCCAAAATCCGATGATTATAGTCGAACTCATACAATTCTTTATCCGATGCACTTCTCCACCCCTCACTTCTCTTGAGACTCTCAAGATTTCTTTGCAAAGATGTACCGCCGAGACTCTCATAGATGTCTTTCTGGACACTGAAGCCAAACTTACCCTGACTATAGTGTAGCCAGAGTTGGTTGATAGTCCGTAAATCTTCACAAGGAAGATTATCGATTATCGGGGAGCATCTCACTTACGCGATGAGTAATTATACTTAGCCTAAAAGCCACTCTTAATCGTGTCTTGGAACGAAATAGAGGCTTTTAAAGACCGCGTACATGGAGAATTAAAACAAGAATTACCCTCGAAAAGCCTATTTT